>JAAWNI010000099.1 GCA_022798855.1 Lawsonibacter sp.
GCAGTGGGCCATAAAGCGGTTGTCGCCCACGGAGCGGGGGACCTCCACGGGGGAGCAGTCCATCAGGCCGCTCTCCACGATGGGGTGGCAGGAGGGGCAGACCACCCGCTTGGCCAGGGAAGCGCCGATGAGGGGCAGGCCGGTGCCCACGATGACGATTTGATTCTCTTTGATGTTCTTGGCGATGGCGTAAGCCTGACGCTCCTGCTTGGTAATCTTATATTCAGCCATTTTACTATACCTCCCTATTCTTAGTGCCGGGTGGAATAGCCCAGGTGGGGCTCGTTCTTCAGCCGCATCAGGCGGTAGCCGCCGATCTTATCCAGCAGCTCTGTGTGGTCCTTCACGCTGTAGACCCACTTCTCCAGGTAGTCCTGGAAGGTCTCGGGGATTGCGGTGCCGGCAGCGGCATCGTCCGCGGCCTTCTGGGCCTTGGCGGCGGCAGCGGCGGCCTTCTCGTCACCGGGCTTGGCCTCGGCGGCCTTCTGCGCCTTGGCGGCGGCCTTGGCCAGCTGCTGCTTGGCGTCCTCGGCGTCCTGATACTTGGAGGCCTTGTCGTACTCCTTCAGGCCGGCGTCGTCGTCGTCATAGTAGTCGTAGCACTGGGAGGGCCAGGCGCCGTAGGGGGCCCAGACCACGGCCTGCACGCACTCGCCGAAGATGCGGGTCTTGGTGGGGTCGCGGCGGATGTACTCATCACTCACCAGCTCCTCGCAGGTGACGATGGTCTTGCGGGCGGCCACGGCGATGTCGATGTCGTGGAACTCGTCGCCGCAGATGACGCAGGTGCCGTCGGGGCTGGCCTGCTGGACGTGGATGATGGCGGTGTCGATCTTAGGCACGGGGACGGCCACCACCTTCTGGCCGGGGACCAGGGGATTTTCGATCTCGACGCACTTCAGGTCCTCCACCTTGGGCATGGTCTTGCGCTTTTCCTCGCTGATGCCCCAGAATTTCATCAGCCCGGAGCCCTGCATCAGCCGCACGGGCAGGAAGGGCAGGCCCAGGGAGGCGGCGTGGAGCATGAGCATCAGCACATCCTGGGAGTAGTCCTCATAGGTGAGCTGGCCCTTCTCGATGGCGGCGCGGAAGCGGCGGGACACGTTGGTGTAGCCGGAGTTGGCGGTATAGCAGTTGATGTAGGCGGCCACCCGGCCCTCGCCGATGAGCATATCCACCTCGCCGCCGCCGGGGCCGGCGTAGACAACAAAATCCTTCTGGCCCTGGCGCAGGATCTCTGACACAGTGGCATAGGGCTTGCGGTTGGTGGTGAAGCCGCCGATTGCGAGGACGTCTCCATCCTCCACAAACTTTGCCACGGCGTCATGCATGGAATATACTTTGTTCATAGTAATACCCCCGTTACAAAATATTTGGTCTTTTTCTTTGCGCTCTGATTGTCAAGGTTCCACAACACGCTATTTCACGATGGCCATTTTACCACAATTTTTACAATTGGTCTAGTCTGTAATTTAGCATAAAGTTTGCATATCTTGTTCTGGCGTGGTATAATGAGGGAGCGCTTTATGCGGGGAAAGGAGGCATCCGCCATGACCAACGTGGAATTCCACCTGCAATTGAACCACAACGAAACTTGGAACATGAGCCGGCTGCACTTCCATGACCACTGCGAGCTGCTGCTCCCCCTGGTCAGCCCGGGGAATATCTTTGTCAGCGGCCAGGTCTACCCCCTGCGGCGGGGAACGCTCTACCTCATTGGCGAGAACACCCTCCACCGCACCATGGCCGAGGGCTTCCACGCCCGGTATGTGCTCCACATCAGCCGGAAGTCCCTGGCCCAGCTGTCCACCCCCCAGACCGACCTGACCCAGCTGTGCGCCTCCTCCTTCCGGCGGGCGGAGCTGCGCGGCGGGGAGATGACCGAGGTGATCGAGCTGTTCCAGGCCCTGGAGCGCAACAAAAACGACGGCTCCTTCGGCAGCGACATGCGCCAGATGGTGGCCCTGCTCAACCTGCTCATCCGCCTGGCCCCCACCCTCAGCGCCGCCACCGCCGGCGAGTCCATCTATAACAAGGACTTCCTCCGGGTGGCCCCCATCCTGGACTACATCCGGGACAATCTGGACCAGCCCCTCACCCTGGACCAGATCGCCGGGCAGTTCTACATCAGCAAGCACTACCTCTGCCGCATCTTCAAGTCGGCCACCGGCTTCTCGGTGATGGAGTACATCATCTACAGCCGGGTGCTCAGGGCCCGGCAGCTGCTTCAGGAGGGGGTCAGCGTCCAGCGGGCCGGGGAGCTGTCCGGCTTCTCCGACAACTCCCACTTTATCCGCACCTTCGGCCACCTCACCGGCTCCACCCCCGGGCGGTACGCCAAGGAGTATCAGGCCAGCGACCAGGTCCTCCTCCATAACGAGCTCAGGCGGTGAGCCTGTTTTTTGTCAACATCCGCAAACCGCCCGCTTTCGCTCCAGGAGCGGAAACCGGTGCGGGAAAGTACGGAAAAAGAATAGAGAAACGAAACGGGAGCGGTCCTATACCGCTCCCGTCAGACTATCAAAAATGAGAGGGTGAAAAAGAACCGCCCCAAAGCCCCCCTTGTTAAAGGGGGGAGGGCCGCCGGGTGAAACCCGGTGGCGGGGGGATTCCATCAAGCAAACCAGCTCTATATTACAGAATCCCCCAGTCAGCGGCTTACGCCGCTGCCAGCCCCCTTTGGCAAGGGGGCCTTACCCAGCGGGGGGACGAGGTTTTTTTGACAAGCTAAAACAGGAGCGGCACAGGGCCGCTCCCGTTTTTGTTAATCTCTCGGTCTTCGGTAGAACTTGCCCACCACCCGCTCGGTGCGCAGGACGTTGACAAAGGCCTTGGGGTCGGAGTGGCGGATCTTCCGGGCCAGGGAGCGGACCTCGCTGTCCGACACCACGGAGTAGATCATCACGCAGGGGTTTCCGTTGTACAGCCCCACCCCCTCAAGCAGAGTGGCGGTATGGTTGGTGTCCTGAATCTGGGCGCAGACCCCCCCGGCGCTCTCCCGGCCGGTGATGATGAGCAGGGTGGCCCGCCGGCCGTCCGGGTCCAGCATCTTGATGACCTGGGTGGTGGCGTACTGGAACAGCATGGAGTACAGCGCCTTCTCCCAGCCAAAGAGGGCGCCGGCAATCAGCAGCATGACCACATTGCCGCAGAGAATGTAGTTCCAGGCGTCCACATTCTTCCGCTCCGACAGGGCGATGGCGATAAAGTCGGTGCCGCCGCTGGTCACCCGCACCCACAGGCACAGGCAGCCCGCGAAGCCGTTGATGATCCCGCCAAAAATGCAGATGAGCAGCTTGTCCTCCGTGATGGCGAAGGCGGGGATCAGGTCGGTGAAGATGCTGGTCATCACAATGGTCAGGCAGGAGTACAGGGTGAACCGCTTGCCCACCAGCTTAAAGCTGATGAAGGCGGGCACGGCGTTCAGGGCCAGATTGATGGGGCCGAAGGGCAGCTCCACCCCGCCAAACTCCAGGGCGCACCGCTGGATCAGGCGGGCAATCCCGGTAAAGCCGCCGGGGAACAGGTCGCCCGCCGCCACAAAGCTTTTCAGGTTGACGGCGACAATGAGCGAGGACAGGCAGATCGTCAGCACACGGATTACAAACTCCCTCAGCCGGTCCTGTCGGTTGGTCTTTGTCATCAGCTTCACCCTCTCACTTGGCCTCGGCCAATACGTCCGCGTTTTTCATAAAGTATTCCACTCCGGAGTAGATGGTAGTCAGCACGATAACGGCGGTGCATATCTGATCGACAATCTCAGGCAAAGACAGCAGCATCAGAATCACGCACACCATGGTGGCGGCGGTCTTCACCTTCCCCGACCAGCCGGCGGCAATCACCCGGCCCTTGTCAGCGGCCACCATCCGCAGCCCGGACACGCCGAACTCCCGGATGATGACCACCAGCAGGGCCCAGCCGGGCATCTGCCCCACCTCCACAAACCACAGCATGGCGGCGGTGACCAGGCACTTGTCGGCCAGGGGGTCCATGAACTTGCCGAAATCGGTAATCTGGTTGTAGTGCCGGGCGATGTAGCCGTCCAGCGTGTCGGTGGCGCTGGCGGCGGCGAAGATGGCCAGCGCCCAGTAGTTCGCGTGGGGCACATCCAAGTACAGCACCAGCAGGAAGGCGGGGATCATCACCACCCGCAGGATGGTCAGCTTATTGGCGGTATTCATTGGCATTGGTATCGTCTCCTTGTGCGGGGGGCGCGTTCTGCGCCGCCCTTTTACGCGGTATGTTCAGGGCCGCTCCCCTACAGTTCAGAATCTGTAATTTCTCCGGTCAAATCCCCATCGGAGGTTCCGGTTATTTTTACGTTGACAAACTCCCCCGCCGGCACCAGTCCGGCGGCGGTGAACAGCACCCGGCCGTCGATGTCCACCGAGTCGGCGTAGGTGCGGCCGGCGTAGCAGCCCGCTTCGGCGTCGAAGCCCTCGCAGAGGACCTCCATCACCGTGCCCAGCCGCTCCTCATTGTACTCGTCCATAATTCGGGATTGCAGGTCCACTACCAGCTCCACACGCCGGGCGGCTGTGTCCGGGTCCACCTGGCCCTCCATCCCGGCGGCCAAGGTGCCCTCCTCCGGGGAGAACTGGAACACCCCCACCCGCTGGAGCTTCTGCTCCCGGAGGAAGTCGCACAGCTCCTCGAACTCCTCCTCCCCCTCCCCCGGCAGGCCGCAGATGAGGGAGGTGCGGAGCACCACGTCCGGCATGGCCGCCCGCAGCTTGGCGAACAGCTCCACCAGCTCCGCCTTGGTGTTCCTCCGGCGCATTTTTGCCAAAATCCCGTCGTTGCAGTGCTGAATGGGGATGTCCAGGTAGTGGAGCACCTTGGGCTCATTGGCAATGGCGTCGATGAGCTCGCCGGTGACGGCTTCGGGGTACAGGTAGTGCAGCCGTATCCAGTGGAAATCAAGCCTGCACAGCTCCCGCACCAGCTGGGCCAGAGAGGCCTTTTCCTCCAGGTCCAGGCCGTAGCGGGTGATGTCCTGGGCGATGACAATAAGCTCCTTCACCCCGGAAGCGGCCAGCTTTTCCGCTTCGGACAGCAGGGCCTCCATGGACCGGCTGCGGTACTTCCCCCGGAGCTTTGGGATGACGCAGAAGGCGCAGCCGTTGGAGCACCCCTCGGCGATTTTCAGGTAGGCGGTGTAGGGCGGCGTGGTGACAAGCCGCTCCCCATCCTCATAGGTACGGTGGATGTCGGAAAAATATTCCGGCCGCCCCCCCGCCATCAGCTCCTCCACGGCGCGCGCCACATCGGTGTAGCTCCCCGTGCCCAGCAGGCCGTCCACCTCGGGCAGCTCGGCGCGGATATCGTCAGGGTAGCGCTGGCTGAGGCAGCCCGCCACCAGCAGCTTTTTCAGCCTGCCGGCCTTTTTCAGCTCCCCCAGCTGGATGATGTTGTCAATGGCTTCGCTCTTGGCCGACTCGATGAACCCACAGGTGTTCAAAATTGCCACGTCGGCCCCCTCCGGGCCGCCGGTGACAACGTGCCCCGCCGTCCGGCACAGGGCCATCATCTGTTCGGTGTTCACCAGATTCTTGGCGCAGCCAAGGGAGATAAACGCGATTTTATAAGGCATGGTATCGCTCCAATTTTAATCAATATTTCCGTCCCCGTTTTCTATGGGGAAAGGCTCCTGTTAATCTGTAGGCTTCCCCCTCCAAGCGGGGTCGCCGGTGATGCCCAGAAGGTAGTCAGCGGAGACTTGGTAAAACTCGCATAATTGATAAAAACGGTCCAGATTTGTGCCGCTTTTCCCGTTTTCGATATCGCTGACTTGTGTTCTGGTGACCCCAAGCAAATCAGCGACCGCTTTTTGGCTCAAATTGTTTTGTTCCCGCAGCTCCAAAAGACGCGCTCCAAATAATCTTTTATCAAACATAAAAAACCTCTTGACAGCGTAGATTTACTCTGATATCATAGTGCGTAGATAAAATCTACGCAAGGGGAATCTAAAAAATGACAGACTTTCTAACCGACCTCTACAACTACGTCTGTGAGCACACACCCAAAATCCACAACGACCCGAAGTATGAGCAGTCCCTCCAAGCATACATGGAAATCGAGACAGAAGTCAAGGAAAAAATCGGGGACGAGCTTCTGTCCAAATACCAACTCGCGGAAGCGGAGGTCACCCACCGGTGGGGCGTGGCGGTCTTTGCCCATACCCTGCGGCTCGGCCGCAGCTTCCTGCTGGAGGTTTTAAAGGCCTAATCCCAGACCTCCATCCCGTACCGCCGCAGGGCGTCGCTGATCTCCGGCCAGGAAAAGCCCCGGCGGGCCAGGGCGTCGGAAGCCTTTTTGATGTCCTTTGGGTCGTGGCTCCCTTTCAGTTTTTTCTCCAGAAAGGCGTCGATGGCGGAGGCGTTGTCCTCCTCCTCAATCTGCTCCAGGGCCTCGTCCCACAGCTCCCGGGGGATCCCCCGGCGGTAGAACTCGTCCCGAATCTTCCGTTTCCCATAGCCCTTCCGGGTGTAGAGCTCCGCCACCTCACGGGCATAGGCGGCGTCGTTCAGATAGCCCAAGTCCTCCAGCCAGTCAGCAATCTCCTGGGCCTTCTCCGGCGGACAGTCTATTTTCCCCAGCAGCTTTACAAACTCTTTCCGGGAACGGGGGGTATCCATAATCATCCGCAGGGCATGTGCGCGGAAATTTTCGTTCTCGATGGCCTGCGTGAGCTGGTCCGCCTCCTCGTCCGACAGCTCCCGGCCGGCGTAGAGGGCGAAATCCGCGATCTGATTTCTGCTCAGCCGCAAAATGGACCCGTCCTCCAGCACCGCCAGCCAGCGGTCCCGGACCCGCTTGGAGGGCTTTAACTCCTCAATAACCATTTACGCCTCGTCCGCCGGAGCGCCGTCGTCGAAGTCGTCGGCGGAGACGTCCACCGCACGGCCGGCGGCCTTGGCGGCCGCCTGGGACTGCTTGCTCATCAGCTTGAAGGCGTTGGCCCGGACCTGGGCTTCGACCTCAGCCGCCGCTTCTGGGTTGTCCCGCAGAAACTGCTTGGCGGCGTCCCTGCCCTGGCCGATGCGTGTCTCCCCCATGGAGAACCAGGAGCCCGACTTCTGGATGATCTCCAGCTTGACGGCCAGATCCACCATCTCGCCCCATTTGGAGATGCCCTCGCCGTAGAGGATGTCGAACTCCGCTTCCCGGAAGGGGGGCGCCACCTTATTTTTGACGATTTTGGCCCGGGTGCGGTTGCCGATGAGCTCGGTGCCGTTTTTGATGGCTTCGATCCGGCGCACGTCGATGCGGACGGAAGCGTAGAATTTCAGCGCCCGGCCGCCGGTGGTGACCTCCGGGTTGCCGTACATCACGCCCACCTTCTCCCGGAGCTGGTTGATGAAAATAACAATGCAGTTGGTTTTGGCGATGGAGCCGGCCAGCTTGCGCAGCGCCTGGCTCATGAGGCGGGCCAGCAGGCCCACGTGGCTGTCGCCCATGTCGCCCTCGATCTCCGCCCGGGGGGTCAGGGCGGCGACGGAGTCCACCACCACCACATCCAGCGCGCCGGAGCGGACCAGGGCTTCACAGATCTCCAGGCCCTGCTCGCCGGTGTCGGGCTGGGAGATGAGCATGGAGTCGATGTCCACCCCCAAGGCCCGGGCGTAGGAGGGGTCCAGGGCGTGCTCGGCGTCGATGAAGGCCACCTCCCCCCCCCGCTTCTGGGCTTCGGCCACGATGTGGAGGGCCAGGGTCGTCTTGCCGGAGGACTCCGGGCCGTAGACCTCGATGATGCGGCCCTTGGGCACGCCGCCGATGCCCAGGGCGATGTCCAGGGACAGGGAGCCAGTGGGGATGGAGTCCACCACCACGCCGGCGTTCTCCCCCAGGCGCATGACGGTGCCCTTGCCGTAGGTCTTGTCCAGCTGGGCCAGGCAGGTCTCCAGCGCCTTCTTCTTATCCGCGGCCGGCGCGGCCGACTCGATCATGGGTTTCTTCTGTGCCATGTCAATCATCCTT
>JAAWNI010000100.1 GCA_022798855.1 Lawsonibacter sp.
CCTTGAGCTGTTTTGGGTTACGGAATCCCCCCGCCACTTCGTGGCCCTCCCCCCTTTAGCAAGGGGGGCTTGGGTGGTTGAAGGCCCCGGTCCTGCTCCCAAAGGCCCCCTTGTTAAAGGGGGCTGGCACGGCGTAGCCGTGACTGGGGGATTCTTTTCGCAAGGCGGCATTAAGAGGGTTCCACGTATTCCAGAAGGTCTTCCACCTTACAATCCAGCACGTAGCAAACTTTCGCAAGGAAATCGAGGTCGACCCACTCCACACTTTTGGCCTTGTAATATCGGTCGATTATCTCGTATTTGATACCGGTGAGAGTTCTTAAACGATTCCTGGTGATGTTACGGCTATCCAACATCTCCGCAACTTTGAGCCGGATATGTCCATACTCCCCTATGTGGTAGGTGACGAGGCTTCTTTCGCCATTCATCGCTTATCTACCCCCCTTAATTAAAGATATTATAATATAGGTCTTCTATATTGACATTTCTACAATTATCGGATATCATAAAATAATAGATTATAAATAATAGGATGCCCTGATATCAGGTAAATAGTTGACAGAGAGGGAGGTTTCAAGATGTGCAATTACGGTGGCAAAATCGACAAGCCGCAACACCTGACCGAAGCTGACCTAAGCTGGAACATCGACAGCGCATTAGTCAATGGGGTCATTACAGCGGCAGTATGGTCGGTGGAGCGGAAGCCTGGGACATGGAGCAAAATGCTTGTGGCACTGGGCCGGGGGGCCATAAAATCCAAAGAGGGCACGGTGGAAGCCTTTTTATTCCGGGCCATGCTGGACCGCCTTCTGGAAGAATTCCACGCGCTGGAATCCGAATAGAGCGCGCAAAACAGCGCCGGGCGGCCCGGCGCTGTTTTTGTCGGGATAAAACCCTTGCAAATTCAAGGAAAATCAGGTAATATAATCCATATCTTCACTGTAGCGGCGCCCCGTCCGGGCCGCCGGTTACGACACAACGGGAGGATGAAGCACATGAAAAAGAATTTGCTGGCCCTGGCTCTGGCGCTGGCGGCGTGCCTGGGGCTGACTGTTCCGGCTTCCGCCGCCGGAGGCGGCCCCCTGTCCGCCGAGGAGGGGACAAAGCATATTGAGCTCTCCGCCGATCTGGGCGGGCTGTCCCTGGAGGACGTGACGATGCGGCGCCCCTGGACCATGCAGTACCTGGAAAATGAGGAGGAAGAGGAGGACGGCTGGGTCCAGGAGGAGCGGGCCGCATACGGCGCGGTGCGGCGGGACACCCAGTTCACCGTCCGGCACACCGGGCCCGCCGACGACGGCACCACCCTCTCCATCTACGCCGCCTGCTACCTGAACACCAGCGGCAAGGAGCCGCTGTACTCCTGGCTGGACTGGCCCGGCACCGCCTGCCTGACAAAGAGCGGGGCCTTTGCCGCCAGCGGCGGGGATTTGGAGAAATACGGCGGCCCGGTGGCCCTGCGGGCGGGGGAGTCGGTGACCTTTACCCTCCCCTTTGACTGGTACGCCAAACGGGGCTGGGACGTGACCGTGGAGCTGCGGGCGGTGATGGACTTCCCCCAGTACGACTGGACCTACTGGAAGACGGCCTGCTTCCGGGTGGACGAGTCCGCCTATGTGGCCGCCTCCATCAAGGGGCCCTCCGCCAAGGAGCCGCCCGCCTTTTCCGACGTGAAGGAGTCGGACTGGTTCCGGACCTATGTGGAGAAGGCGGTGGACGCCGGCCTGATGTCGGGCACCAGCGACGGCGTGTTCTCCCCCGGCAGGGAGCTGAGCGTGGCCGAAGCCCTGGTTTTGGCCTACCAGCTCCACAGCCAGTCCAGCGGCGCCGCCCTGCCCCAGGCGGAGGGGCCCTGGTATATGCCCCATTACCAGTACTGCCTGGAAAACGGCATTGTAGACGCCGGGCAGGTGGGGGAGTCCGACCTGTCCCGGAAGGCCAGCCGCTTCGATATTGTGTCTATTCTGGACGGGGCAGTCCCCGCCAGCCGGCTGGAGCCGGTGAAAACCGAGGTTGCCATCCCCGACCTGGCCGAGGCTGACCCCTACGGCGATGTGGTCTACAAGTGGTATCGGGCGGGCATCGTCAGCGGCGACCAGGCCGGCCGCTTCAACGGCAGTGGAAGCATCTCCCGGGCGGAGGTGGCGGTGATCCTCTGCCAGCTGAGCGGACTGTGATTTCTTTAGGGCCTCCCCCCGCGGGGAGGCCCTGGCTCTGTCCGGCGGGGATTATTTCCACCATATTACATAATATTAAAAATTATATTTGGCGATATTTTATATTGATAAATGGGCCGCTATGGGATATACTGTTTTTATAAAGAAGCGTAAAATCAGCGCTTCTCAGGAAAGGAGCGTGCCCCATATGCGTACCAATACCGCCGCCGTCAACCCCGTGCTCCCCACCGCCCCGGCTTTGAAGGGGAAGCCCCGCCGGCAGAGGGAGGTCCGCGACCCCTACGACGGCCTGCGGCCCTGGTCGGCCATCACCCACGGCGTGGGGGCCGCTCTGGCCGTGCTGGCCACTATCGCCCTGCTGGCCCGGTCCGCCAGCCAGGGGAAGTGGCTGCTCTTCGGGCTGTTCGCCGTCTACGGGCTGTCCATGATCTGCCTGTACACCGCCAGCACCCTGTACCACTGTCTGAACACCTCCGTCCCCGGGCGGCTGGCCCTGCGGAAGTATGACCACTGCTCCATCTACCTCCTGATCGCCGGGAGCTACACCCCGCTGTGCCTTACCGTCCTGCGGGACAGCGGCGGAATCCCTCTGGCCGCCGCCGTGTGGACCCTGGCCGCCGCCGGCACGGTGCTCACCATCGCCAAGCTGGCCATCCCCCGGTGGCTCACCAGCGCCATCTACCTGTTTATGGGCTGGCTGGCCATCTTCGCCATCGTGCCCATCTACCGGGCCCTGCCCCCCGATGGCTTCTTCTGGCTGCTGGCGGGCGGGCTGCTGTACACCGTGGGCGGCGTGCTCTACGCTGTCAAGTGGCCGGGGCGGAACAACCCCCGGTTCGGCTGCCACGAGATATTCCACCTGTTTATCCTTCTGGGCAGCGCCGCCCACTTCGCCATGATGTATCAGGTGGTGCTGTGGCTGTGAAAAACCGCTCTGCCGCCCGGATTTCAGCCGGGCGGTTAACTTTTTCATACAACCCCCTTGCCAACGGGGGAAAAATAGGGTAAAATAAGTCAGCTAAGCATTTTCAACTAGTTTTAGATAATGGAGGATGATTCCTATGGCAATGATTTCTGCCAGCGATTTCCGCAACGGCGTGACCTTCGAGATGGACGGCAAGGTTATGCAGGTGGTCGAGTTCCAGCACGTCAAGCCCGGCAAGGGGGCGGCCTTTGTCCGCACCAAGATGAAGAATGTCATCACCGGCGGCGTGACCGAGACTTCCTTCAACCCCACCGCCAAGTTCGAGCAGGCTTTCGTGGAGCGCAAGGACATGGATTACAGCTACAGCGACGGCGACCTGTACTACTTTATGGACCCCGAAACCTTCGACATGATCCCCATTGGCAAGGACCTGCTGGGCGACAGCTTCAAGTTCGTCAAGGAGAACATGACCTGCAAGGTGATGTCCTACAAGGGCAGCGTCTTCGGCGTGGAGCCCCCCAACTTTGTGGAGCTGGAGGTCACTGAGACTGACCCCGGCTTTGCCGGCAACACCGCCACCAATAACGTGCTCAAGCCCGCCACCCTGGAGACTGGCGCCGAGATTAAGGTGCCCCTGTTCGTCAACCCCGGCGACAAAATCAAGATCGACACCCGCACCGGCGAGTATCTGGAGCGCTGCAAGGCATAAGCGTCTGAGCCGCCGCGAACAGGCGAAGCGTGATAATGAGGCATTGCCTCAGAAAGGGAAACAATTATGACTATTTCCGAGAAAGTTGCCTATTTGAAAGGCCTGGCCGAGGGGCTGAACCTGGACACCGAGAAGTCTAAGGAGGGCAAGCTGATCTCCGTGATGATCGGGATTCTGGAGGAGCTGGCCATGTCCGTGGAAGACCTGGAGGAAAACGCCCTGAACCTGGGAGAGGAGATCGACGTGCTCTCCGACGACCTGGCCGACGTGGAGGAAGCTGTCTTCGACGAGGACGGCGAGGAATATGACGACGACTGGTTCGAGGTGGAGTGCCCCACCTGCGGGGCCGACATCATGGTGGACGACGAGGCCTTGGCCGACGGCGAGGTGGAATGCCCCTCCTGCGGCACCCGGTACGCCATGGAGCTCACTGACGACGAGGACGGCGAAGAGGAAGAGGACTTGGAAGAGGAGGAGTAAGATCCTCCCGCGCTTATAGCAAAGCAGTCCGGACATTTTGTCCGGGCTGCTTTTTATGTCGCTTGGGATAGGTTTTGATTTTCTCTTATCCGCTGTTTTTATTGCGCAAGCTCTATGATTCAGTGGAAATTCTGCCATTTTCCTTCTCGTACTCGGCTACGCACCGCTTTAAATACTGCTCAATTTCTTTGTTGGCGGAGCGCCCTTTCGAGCCCGCTATATATCGAAACTTTTGAAATAATGTCCGGTCTACCCTCAGTGTATACCTTAAAAGCTTGTCCTCCATTGTTGCACCTCTATTGCGTCAAAATAGTGAAATTATGATTTTATAATAGCGGAACTATTGCGCTAAAACGAGAATGGTGGTATTATGACGCATATATGACGAACAAATTCTTTGGAGGTAACAAAATGAAAGTTGCGATTGTTGGTTCAAGAAATCTGACTGTGTCCGACTTAAAGAAGTACTTGCCAAAAGAAACAACAGAGATTGTCTCCGGTGGAGCACAGGGGATAGATACCTGCGCAAGAAATTGCGCTCAGCACTATGGGCTAAAGCTGACGGAATTTTTGCCTAAATATGAAAGATATGGCCGAAGTGCACCAATCAAGCGGAATCAGGAAATTATTGACTATTCGGACATGGTAATTGCTTTCTGGGATGGGGTATCCCGGGGGACTGGACATGTAATTGACCAATGTTTCCGCAGAAACAAAAGGCTGACCATATATATGACAAGTGGCGAGGGACAGTGGTTTTTAGCACTCAACTCCATGGAGTGCTAAAATTTACGGTTTGTTCATGAAATCTCCGGCCGGCTGGCCTATACTACAACCATACCGCAGGTTGTTCCATGAAAGGAGTGTTATCATGAACATGAATCAATTTACCCAAAAATCCCTGGCTGCCATTCAGGGGGCACAGGACACCGCCCTGGCCCACGGCAACCAGCAGATCGAGCAGCCCCACCTGCTTCTGGCCCTGGTGGGGGACGGGGAGGGCTTTATCCCTCAGCTTCTTACCGCCATGGACATGACCGTCCCCAGCTTCGAAGCCGCGGTGGGGGCGGAGGTCGATAAGCTGCCCAAAGTCTCCGGCTCCGGCCGGGAGAGCGGCAAGGTGTACGTCTCCCAGGATGTGGACCGGGCCCTCCAGGGGGCCGGCCAGGAGGCCCAGGCCATGAAGGACGAGTATATCTCCGTGGAGCACATCCTCCTCGGCCTGCTGGCCCACCCCAACGCCGCCTTGAAGGAGCTGTTCCGTGCCTACCGCCTGGACAAGGAGAAGGTGATGCAGGCCCTGGCCCAGGTGCGGGGGAGCCAGCGGGTCACCTCCGACAACCCGGAGGAGACATACAACGCCCTGAAAAAGTACGGCTCCGACCTGGTGGAGCGGGCCCGCCACAACAAGCTGGACCCGGTCATCGGCCGGGACGATGAAATCAGAAATGTCATCCGCATTTTGAGCCGGAAGACCAAAAACAACCCGGTCCTCATCGGCGAGCCCGGCGTGGGCAAGACGGCCATCGCCGAGGGGCTGGCCCAGCGGATTGTCAAGGGGGACGTGCCCGCCTCCCTGAAGGACAAGACCATCTTCTCCCTGGACATGGGGGCGCTCATCGCCGGGGCCAAGTACCGGGGGGAGTTCGAGGAGCGGCTGAAGGCCGTGCTCAACGAGGTGAAGAAGTCGGAGGGGAAAATCATCCTCTTCATCGACGAGCTCCACACCATCGTGGGGGCGGGCAAAACCGAGGGCTCCATGGACGCGGGCAACCTGCTCAAGCCCCTGCTGGCCCGGGGGGAGCTGCACTGTATCGGGGCCACCACCCTCAACGAATACCGGCAGTATATCGAGAAGGACGCCGCCCTGGAGCGGCGGTTCCAGCCCGTCCTGGTCAGCGAACCCAGCGTGGAGGACGCCGTCGCCATCCTCCGGGGGCTGAAAGAGCGGTATGAGGTGTACCACGGCGTCAAGATCACCGACGGGGCCATCATCGCCGCCGCTTCCCTGTCCAACCGCTATATCTCCGACCGCTTCCTCCCCGACAAGGCCATCGACCTGGTGGATGAGGCCTGCGCCATGATCCGCACCGAGATGGACTCCATGCCCACCGAGCTGGACGTCATCCGGCGGAAGATCATCCAGCACGAGATCGAGGAAGCCGCCCTGAAAAAGGAGACTGACAAGCTGTCTCAGGAGCATCTGGCGGAAATCCAGCGGGAGCTGTCCGACATGCGGGACGACTTCAACGCCAAAAAGGCCCAGTGGGACAACGAGAAAGGGGCCATCGGCAAGGTGCAGAAGCTGCGGGAGGAGCTGGAAGCGGCCAGCGCCGCCTTGGAGAAGGCCCAGCGGGAGTACGACCTGGAGAAGGCCGCCGAATTGCAGTACGGCCGCATCCCGGAGCTGAAAAAGGCCCTGGAGTCCGAGGAGCAGACCGCCAGCGAGGGCAGGGCCCGGTCCCTCCTCCGGGACAAAGTGACCGAGGAGGAGATTGCCCGGATCATTGAGCGGTGGACTGGCATCCCCGTGGCCCGGCTGATGGAGGGGGAGCGGGAGAAGCTTCTCCACCTGGAGGACATCCTCCACCGCCGGGTGGTGGGCCAGGAGGAAGCCGTCCGGCTGGTGAGCGAGGCCATCCTCCGCTCCCGGGCGGGCATCGCCGACCCGGATAAGCCCATCGGTTCCTTCCTTTTCCTGGGCCCCACCGGCGTGGGCAAGACCGAGCTGGCCAAGACCCTGGCCGAAGCCCTCTTCGACAGCGAGCGCAACCTGGTGCGCATCGACATGAGCGAGTATATGGAAAAATTCTCCGTCTCCCGGCTCATCGGGGCCCCTCCGGGGTATGTGGGCTATGAGGAGGGGGGGCAGCTCACCGAGGCGGTGCGCCGGAAGCCCTACTCCGTGGTCCTCTTCGATGAGGTGGAGAAGGCCCACCCGGACGTGTTCAACGTATTACTCCAGGTATTGGACGACGGCAGAATTACCGACAGTCAAGGCCGGACGGTGGACTTTAAAAACACTATCTTGATTTTGACCTCCAACCTGGGCAGCCAGGCCCTCCTGGATGGCATCGGCCCCGACGGGGAGGTCAGCGGGGAGGCCCGGGGCCAGGTGGACCAGCTGCTCAGACGGTCCTTCCGGCCGGAGTTCCTCAACCGGCTGGATGAGGTCGTGTTCTACAAGCCGCTGACCAGGGAGGACATCACCCACATCATCGACCTGCTGGTGGAGGGGCTGAACCGGCGGCTGGCGGATAAACAGCTTACCGTTTCCCTCACCCCCGCCGCCAAGAGTGAGATTATTGAAGCGGCTTACGACCCCGTCTACGGGGCCAGGCCCCTGCGCCGCTACCTCCAGCACACGGTGGAGACGCTGATCGGCCGGAAGATTATCGCCGACCAGGTGGAGCCGGGCGCCGCCCTCACGGTGGACGTCCAGGATGGCCAGCTGACCGTCATATGAACAACGCCCCTCTCTGGAAGGGGGGCGCGGCGCGGCCGTGGCGGGGGAGTTTCTTGCTTTGAGTTGTTTTGAAGTATGGAATCCCCCCGCCACCGGGTTTCACCCGGCGGCCCTCCCCCCTTTGACAAGGGGGGCTTT
>JAAWNI010000259.1 GCA_022798855.1 Lawsonibacter sp.
TGCAGGGAGGACACCTGGGCGATTTTGGTGTTGATGCGCTCATCCAGATAACGGGCCTGTCTCAAAAATTGTTTTGCTGTCATACTGATACCTCCGATGTAAGTTTTTTAGTCAGCATTTCCGGGTCGAGAGAGGTCAAGGTTGAAAACCGGCCAGAGCAAAAAAATCGCTCCACCTCGGCTTTCGTGTGTCTGCTGTCACGGTCATGAGGGAAGCAGCGGAGCCGTTTCAGCGCGTCCCGATAATCATCAACCGCTCTTAAAATGATGGCGTTCGCCAGTCTTTCGCAGGGATTCATGTCGATACCCCCAGATTTGCTTTCACCGCATCAATTAATGCAGACTGGGTTTTGTCCTTGTACTGCAGAGCCTTCATAATGCGCTCATCAATGGTATCCGCCGTGATAATATGCTGCACGACCACAGTGTTCGATGTCTGCCCCTGGCGGTAGAGTCTCGCCACGGTCTGCTGATACAGCTCCAGGCTCCAGGTGATTCCGAACCAGCAGAGGGTGGAGCCGCCGCTCTGGAGGTTAAGTCCGTGTCCGGCACTGGCGGGATGTATGAGTGCCACGGGAATTTCGCCCCTGTTCCACCTGGCGATGCTGGCATCAGAGTCGAGCCTTGCGAATTCGATCTTCCGCATCCGCAGCCTTTCCTCAATGCGGTCGAGGTCATGCTTATACCAATACGCCACAAGGAGCGGTCTGCCGTTCATGCTCTCAATGATGTCCTCCAGCGCATCCAGTTTCCGCTCGTGGATGAGATCGACGTTCCCGTCATCCGTATAGACTGCGCCGTTCGCCATCTGGCAGAGCTTCCCGGACAGGACGCCAGCATTCGCCGCCGTGACTTCGCCCTCCTTGAGCTGCGCCGTCAAATCCCCACACATCTGGTCATAGATGCACTGCTCATCCTCGTCCATGTATACCGGGAACTCGCTGTTTATCAGTTCCGGCATCTTGAGGTGGTCTGTTGCCTTCGTAGAAATGGTGATGTCGGAGATTTTGTCATATATCCGCTTTTCCGCTCCCGGCAGCAGTTTATAGGAATACACGACCTGGCCGTTCATGCGGTCTGGCCGGAAATACTCCAGACGGTACTTCGTGATAAAGCGTCCGAGTCGCTGCCCCATGTCCAGCACCTTGAACTCGGCAAATAAGTCCATCAGCCCGTTCCCGGAAGGGGTACCTGTCAGACCGATCACGCGCTTTGCCCTCGGACGTACCTTCATTAGAGACTTGAAGCGCTTGCTGTTCCAGTTTTTGAAGGACGAGAGTTCGTCCACCACTATGGCGTCAAACTCGAACGGCACATGGTCGACCATCCACTGCACATTTTCACGGTTGATAATGTAGATGTCCGCGTCCTTCTGAAACGCCTCAAGCCGCTCCTTTTCCGTACCGACCGCTACGGAGTAACGGATGTCCTTCAGATGATTCCATTTTTCGATTTCCTGCGGCCATGTGTTCCTCGCCACACGAAGCGGCGCGATCACCAGGACGCGGGTGATCTCAAAATAGTCGAAAAGCAGATCATATAACGCCGTCAGCGTAATTGCCGTCTTGCCAAGGCCCATGTCCAGCAGTACGGCGGCAATCTCGTGGTTTTCAATGTACTCGATTGCATACTGCTGATAATCGTGTGGGTTAAACTGCATCTTTACCGCCTCCAATCTCCGAAAGTATCTGTGATATCTGGCTCTCGTCATCCAGGATGAATACCGAAAAGCCCAGCTGCCTTAAAAGCTTGATTCTTGCCATCTGCAGCGGCCGCGGTTTCCTGCCGGGTGCTTTTACTTCCACGAAGCCGCATCTCCCATCCGGCAATAAGACAAGTCTGTCGGGCACTCCGTCAAAGCTTGGAGAAACGAACTTCGGCGCGATGCCGCCTTTCGCCCTGACCGCCGATACCAACTTCTGTTCTATGGTTTTCTCTCTCATGAAACCTCCCTCTGGTGACGGTCGGTGATACCTGTTTCTGTATTTCTTTATATAGGGTTATTTTTTTAGTCCTTAGAAAAAGTCTTACAGAGAGTATCATCGACCGTCACCTTTGCTTATTTCCTTTGTTTCTTCACGCCCATAAAGCCGCCTGGACTGACCATTTACGGCTTATTACTATGGAAAGTTTCAGAAACGACTGTCACAGACCTGCACCAGCCGTTACTCCATGAAATCGGACTTCAGCCGGAAACCGTGGATCATCATCCCGGTCTTGGTCTTGTGGCGCGTAAAGTCCGCCGATTCGATGGCGGTATAGAAATCCGTAGTGCTGCGGATATACTCGCCCATCTGATTGCAGTAGGAGCGGTAGGCGTTATAGACCTCGCCGGACTTCGCTTCATAGGACGGATCGACCTCGCAGCAGTCCTCCAAGAAATGCGAGAGCCAGTCATTGTTGTCTTTGTATTTCTGGATAGCATCCTGCACGACCTTCGGCTGGACAATCTTGTAGTCATTGGCGATGACGCGCCGAGCGCCCTCGATGATCCACGACAGCACAGCGCCGCCAGCCGCCTTGAACAGAAAGTCCGAGTAGTTCTTCACATCCGCCTTGCCCTCAATCTTTGCATTGAAGGGGATGACGATGAGACGCCGCCAGGTGCCCTTGTCGATAGCGCCCACCCTCGGCAGATGGTTGGTATACAGCACGAGGGTATGCGTGGGGATATAGGAGAACGGAGCCTTGTACTTCTTCTCCGCGTAAATCTCATCCGTGGAGCAGAGCTGCTTGACATTGGATGTGTTCAGCCGCATTCCTTCTTCCAGTTCGGCGGCGATGATCATACGCTTGCCCTTGGCTTCAGCCAGTTCCGGCTTCACGTTCCGCTTGCAGCCCACCGTCAGCGTGTCGGCGGACATATTGCCGGAGTAGGTGCCAAGCACACGCGCCACCGTGTTCCAGAAGGTGGACTTGCCGTTGCGTCCCTCACCGTAGGCAATGACAAGGGCTTCAATGTAGACCTTGCCAATGGCGGCAAGCCCCACGATTTCCTGCACATAGCGGATGAGGTCTGCATCACCCTGGAAGAAAGTGTGGATGGCATCAAGCCAGATGTCCGCACCGTCATCGGACGAGTCGACCGCCGTCTGTTTCGTGATATAGTCCAGGGCGTTGTGTTCCTGCATTGCCCCGGTCCTCAAGTTGCAGGTCCCGGAGGGCATATTCAGAAGGAACTCGTCCGAGTCCAGAACGCGCTGCTCGATTTGTATCATCGGGCGGGCCTCCTTCAGCGCCGCCGAGATGTACTTGGTGTCCCTGCGCTTGATGGCATACTTGCGGTAAGTTTCCGCCCACTCGTATTTATCAAAGGAACGCTGCTGCGCCATGTTGAACGCCGCCGTCGCTTTCTTCGCGCCCATCGCCGCCAGCATTGCCCACGCGCCGTTCTCCGACATCTCCTTCATGCACCGCTCAATCTCGTTTTTCGCTTCCTCAAGCTGTCTGGCGGTGAGTTCCTGCGCGATGCCCTGTGCATTCGGCTGCGACTCCTCCCAGAACGAGCCGTTGAAAACCATGTAGTCCGTAGAGGGAGAATAGCGGAGCCTGTCCTCGTACTCCCTCGATAGCACGGTTGCTTGTCCGACATCGGAGAAGTCCTCCGGCATCAGGAGAAAGTCCTGGCTGTACTGCTCCGGCGGGATATACCCCTCCTGCGCCGCTACCTTTACGCCGAACTTCACGGCGCTTGCCCAGATGTGGCGAAGCTCTGCATCCTCCAGCGGAGGGCTGCACTTTTCCGCTTCCTTCAAAAACTGCTGGTATGCTTCGTCCGTGTTGCCGAGCCGCTTGATGATGCGTCCGGCATAGTGCGACATAGTGGTGTTCCGGGAACCCTCGCCAATCTGCGACTGCGCCGCATCCCAATCCTCGAAACTGTCCGCCAGGAACTCATCAATGGTGATTTCACCGTCATACACCTCAACCGTGGCATTCTTTACGCCAAAGAGGAACCTCGCACTGTCCTTTGCCCCATCATCAAAATAAAGAAAGTCCGCAGTCAGCCTGTCCTTCAGATCAGCATATGCCTTTACGTCCGTGATCTCGCTGCAGATAAAATACACATGGAACCTCGGTCGAGGACCGCGCTTACCCTTCTGTTTCATGTGGTTCCGGCTGTACACGAAAATCATCCCCACGCCGGGAAAGTCCATCGCCACGTCAAAAGGTGTGAGCCAGTCCGCCGGATTGTCCGAGTGGTCATTGTCGCAGTCCATCGGCAGGCAGTCTGCTTTGAGGAAATTGTCGACGCTGCGGTAATTCTGTTTGTACGCCGCGCACACATGGTCAAACGCCGCCGCCTGTTTCATCGTGTCCGCATCCGTAACTGTCACCGGATTCGGATACACGCAGTTTGACTTGCTGCCCACGGTCACGGCATCATAAATCGTCATCTGCATTCCGCTTCCTCCTTCAAATCCTCCGTAAAATAACGGATCGTCATGTGTTTCTTCTTTGCCTTGCCGATCTCCCGGCGCATCCCTTCCGACACTTCGTTCCCGAACACCCACAGCTGTTCGCATTTTGTGAGCAACACCAAGTCCATGAGCATCGCCAGTTCCCGCTCCGTGTCCTCCGACAGAAACTGCGGAAAAAGCAAATGCGGTGCAATCGGTATCGCGCCGCAATCCACGGCATACCGGCTGTAACGCCTGGCCTTTTCCGTGTTGGCCTGGGTATCACCGGAGAACGGCGAACACACATACACGAGCGGGCGGTAGTCCCGTATGCCCTTGAGTGCTTCGTGCGGCGTGGGATTGAACTTCCCAATGCCCATTGGTTTCACCTCTGTCCTTTCTGAAATTTGAGCGGCCAATACCTCTCTAAATCTGAAAGGACAAAACCCGCCGATTTCAGCGGACTTTTTCAAATTCGCATTGCCACCTTATATGAAAAAGCGGCTCCAATGTTTTGGGGAAAACACCGCTAAAAAATGCCGTTCTTGTCCTTTCAGAAGTGAGAGGCACAGGGACGGCATATTTTTTGAAAAAATATCCGCTGAAAAAATCCGTTTCTGTCCTTTCAGAGACAGAGGGGCAGAAAAGCCGCTCGGAAACGGAGGTACTGCGGATGCAGGGAACCACAGAGTCAACCAGAGACACGCAGCTTGACGAGGAACTCGCGGACGTGCTGATCGCCATCAGCGTGATTGCTAAGCGTCTCGCCAGGAAGCTGCAGGCAGTAAATCAGGAAGGAGGTACCACAGATGGGGAAAATGAGCGAACTGGATGCGCAGATTAAGGAACTGCGTATCTGCGGGGAAACCATCATCGGGATCGCCGATGCGCTGGCCGGGATGTTCTCGTCCCCGGCGGAGGAAGAGCCGCCGAAGAAGACACCGAAAAAGGCGGCGAAGGAAGAGCCGAAGGTGCTGACGCTCGAAGACGTGCGCCACCAGATGACCGTGATCGCACAGTCCGGCTTTTCGGCAGAGGTCAAGGCTCTCATCACCAAGTACGGAGCGAGGAAGCTCTCCGACATCGACCCTTCGCAGTATGAGTCGCTGCTGAAGGAAGCGGACGCGCTCGGCAAGTCGGAGGTGGGCGCCGATGGCTAAACATTCCCTGCTCTCGGCTTCTGCAAGCCACAGGTGGCTGAACTGTCCGCCATCGGCAAGGCTCTGCGAGGAGTACGAGGACAAACCCAGCGAGTATGCGCAGGAGGGCACCGACTGCCACGAACTCTGTGCTTACAAGGTGGAAAAGGCGCTCGGACACAGGGTAAAGGACCCCACCGAGAACCTTACCTATTACAACTCCGAGATGGAGGACTGCGCCGAAGGGTACTGCTCCTTCGTAATGGAACAGGTGGCCGAAGCAAAAAAACGCTGCGCCGACCCGCTCGTCCTTGTCGAACAGCGGCTCGACTATTCCCGCTATGTGGGGATCGAGGGCAGCTTCGGCACCGGGGACTGCGTGATCGTTTCGGACGGGCTTCTCCACATCATTGACTACAAGCACGGTCTTGGTGTCCTGGTATCCGCGGAGAAGAACAGCCAGCTTTCATGCTATGCGTTAGGCGCACTCGACCTGTTCGATGGGATTTACGACATCACGGAGGTCAGCCTTGCCATCTACCAGCCCCGCAGGGAAAACGTCAGCACATACACCATGAGCAAGGACGAACTTCTCACCTGGGCGGACATGGTACTCTCACCGACGGCGAAACTCGCCTACGACGGGAAGGGTGATTTCAAGGCCGGCGATCACTGCCAGTTCTGCAAGGCAAAAGCGAACTGCCGCAAGCGCGCCGAGTACAACCTGGAACTCGCCCGGTACGATTTCGAGATGCCGGCTGCCCTTGAAGATGACGAGGTCGCATCCATCCTCACCAAGGTGGACGAGTTGGTTTCCTGGGCAGGCGACCTCAAGGAATATGCTCTGCAGAAAGCCCTCTCCGGCACGAAGTTCACGGGCTTCAAAGTGGTCGAGGGACGCTCCAACAGGAAGTACACCGATGAGGACGCTGTGGCAAGGACGGTCGAAGCCGCCGGATTCGACCCGTATGAGAAGAAACTCTTGGGCGTCACGGCGATGAGCCAGGCGCTTGGCAAGAAGAAGTTTGAAGAACTGCTCGGCGGTCTTGTCTATAAGCCGCCCGGCAAACCGGCGCTCGTGCCGGAGAGCGACAAGCGTCCGGCAATGAACACGGCCATTGAAGATTTCAAAGAAAATTAAGGAGGACAACTACTATGGCAAAGATTGTGAACAAGACTAAGGTTATCACGGGACCCAGGACCAGATGGAGCTACGCCAACGTCTGGGACCCCAAGAGCATCAACGGCGGCACCCCGAAGTTCAGCGTGAGCCTGATCATCCCGAAGTCCGACAAGAAGACCGTTGAGGCTATCAAGGCGGCGATCCAGGCGGCCTACGAGGAGGGTGAGTCCAAGCTGAAGGGTAACGGTAAGACTGTACCCGCCCTCGCGGTCATCAAGACCCCGCTGCGTGACGGCGATGCCGAGCGCCCGGACGATCCCGTGTATGCGGATGCGTACTTCATCAACGCCAACTCCGCCACCGCTCCCGGCATCGTGGATGTCGGCCTCAACCCCATCCTTGACCGCTCCGAGGTCTACTCCGGCGTTTACGGCAGGGCGAGTATTAACCTGTATGCGTTCAATTCCAACGGCAATCGCGGCATCGCCTGCGGTCTGAACAACCTTCAGAAGATCGCCGATGGGGAGCCGCTTGGCGGCAAGAGCCGTGCTGAGGATGACTTCTCGACCGAGGACGATGACGATTATCTGTCCTAAAGCGTATCACAGGCAAATACACTGGGCGACAGGTTTCGTGCCTGCCGCCCGTTCTTATAAGGCGGTTAAAATATGGCAATCAGAACTCTATCCATCGACCTGGAGACCTTCTCCGATGTCGATCTGAAGAAATGTGGTGTTTACAAGTACGCCGAATCACCCAATTTTGAAATCCTGCTCTTCGGCGTGTCCGTGGACGGCGGCGAGGTCATTGTGTATGACCTGGCATCTGGCGATATTGTGCCAGAAGAGATCATCAAAGCCCTCTCTGACGATGGTGTCACCAAGTGGGCCTATAACGCATCCTTTGAGCGGATATGCCTGTCGGTTTGGCTGCGCCGGAACCATCCGCAGTATTTCCATTCCTACAGCATAGACGGGGATACAGTCGGCAACTATCTTGACCCTTCCTCCTGGAAATGCTCCCTCGTATGGGGAGCGTACATGGGACTTCCGCTCTCCCTTGAGGGGATCGGCGCGGTGCTGAAACTGGACAGTCAGAAGATGTCCGAGGGCAAAGCGCTCATCCGATATTTCTGTCGGACTACATGAAGCGCTGGGGCATGAGCTGCCAGCGTCCGGCGAAGCGTGCCCGAAAACAGAATCCTACGGGTATCTAAAGGTGGAAAAGTGAG
>JAAWNI010000101.1 GCA_022798855.1 Lawsonibacter sp.
TACTAATCTGTACTTCAATATCCACCGGGATACCACAGCGTTCATCAATACTTCTTGGAGGTTTGAAATCATGAATGAAAAATATCCCCTTGCACTGCCGGAGGGCACCGTTTTAGCCGGGCAGTATATTGTTGAAAGGGTTCTTGGTCAGGGCGGCTTTGGCATAACCTACGAAGCGAAGGACCACAAAACCGGGGAACGGGTCGCCGTAAAGGAATTTTTCCCAGACGCCATGGCGACGCGCACCGATCAGACCACCGTTATGCCCTTTTCCGGCGAAAAGGGCGAAAATTATGTCTACGGAAGGACCTGCTTCCTCCAGGAGGCGGAAACCCTCGCCAAATTCATTGGAAATGAGAATATCGTCCGGATACACAGCTATTTCGAGGAAAACGGAACGGCCTATTTTGTGATGGATTTTATTGAGGGGACCAGCTTTGACGAGTACCTGAAAGAAAAAGGCGGAAAAGTCTCCTATGAGGAGGCCGCTGAAATCCTGATTCCGGTCATGGACGCCCTCAGCGTGGTGCACAGCAAGGGCATTGTCCACCGGGACGTCACGCCGGACAACATCTACATCACGAATGAGGGGGTCGTGAAGCTCCTGGACTTCGGCGCGGCGCGCTACAGCCTGGGCGACCAGAGCCGGAGCCTGGACATCATCCTGAAGCACGGCTTCGCCCCCAAGGAGCAGTACACCCGCCGGGGGAAGCAGGGCCCCTACACGGACATCTACGCCCTGGGCGCCACCTTCTACTTTGCCCTTACCGGAAAGCGGCCCCCGGACTCGGTGGAGCGGATGGACGAGGACGATTTGGTGCCGCCCAGCTCCCTGGGGGTGCGGCTCAGCGCTCCGGCGGAGAACGCGATCCTGAAAGCGCTGAGCGTGCAGCCGGCGGACCGGTTCCAGGATATGATGTCCTTTAAGGGCGCGCTGCTGAATTCACAGCCGTCTTTGGCGGCGGTCGGGAGCCAGCCCGCCGTGGTTCAAACCTATTTCACCGCCCCGGACCAGTCCAGCATCCCCCGCTCCGGGCCTGCGGCGGGCCCCGCTCCGGCGCCCGGGCAGGACAACGACCTCCAGGACCTGGCCGCCACCATGAAGACCGCCGGCAAGCTGGCCAGCAGGCTGGCGGGGAAGATGGCCGGGAAGATGGCGGAGAAGACGGCGGAGACTGCCGGCATCATGGCCGGAACGGCGGGAAAGATGTCTGAGATTATGGCCGCGAAAAAGGCGGAGACCGCCGAAAAGCTGGCCGCGAAGATGGCGGAGCGGGAAGCTGAAAAGGCCGCCAAGGCGGCGGAAGAAGCGGCCCGGCGGGCGGCCGAGGAAGCGGCCCGGCAGGAAGCGGAGCGGGCAGCCGCAGAAGCGGCCCAGCAGGCAGGCATGGATGCGGTGGGCCGCACGGCGGAGGGCTCGGAGATTGCTCCAGGGGAGGCCCCGGGCGGAGATACGGCCGAGCGGACCGTGGGCTCCTTGTCCGGTGGCGCCGCTGGAACCGTGGCCGGGAGCTCCCCCGCCAAGAAGGGGATAAACAAGAAAATCCTGATTCCGGTGGCAGCGGCGGCGGTGGTTTTGCTGGGCGTGTTCGCCCTCAAGCCCGGCGGAGGGGATAAGGACCCCGCGCCCAACAAAAACGGGTCCTCTGCCAGCACGGGGACTACCGTCAACCAGCCGTCCACGAATCAGCCGTCCATCGGTTCCCAGGGGAGTGCGCCTGACGAGTCCACCACGCCGGACAAATCCACCACACCGGACAAATCCAGCTCCTCCAAAAATCCGACAGGAGATTTTACTGTGGTTGGCAATCAAACCGGAAATATCATGAACGACGGACTGATCGCGGTTGATTCCGGTAAGCTTGCCTACTGGCTCTCGGATAACAACGGCAGCCTATATTCCGCGCTCGAAGGAAGATACCTTACCCAATATGACGGCATGAAACACTTTGATATGTCAGCGGATGGCGGAAAGCTGTATTACCGCCGCGGCTATACTGTATATGCGTATAATCCAAAGACGCAGGAGGTCGAAGACGTCCCTTATCTGACAGAAGAGTTTAAAAACCAGGTAACCCGTCTGTTCCTGACCAAGGACTATTATGTTATCGCCAAAAAAAACAGCGACAAGAATGTGATTGTATGTGCCGTTTCAAGGAGTGATGGCCAGACGTTTGAGATTGTTACGCTTGATGACAAAAATATGTTCACGATATCCAACGACGGATGGATCTATTACATAAACAGCAGCGGTTCAAAAATCTACAGATCCAAGCTGACCTCGGGAACAGGCGAGGCGCTTGTGAAAAGTTCCGAATTGGCATGCAAATTCCCCGTTGTGGCGGAAGATTATTTGTATTTCTTCGCCTATGACAAATCGGACAAGAGCAATTACAATATTATCAGGATTGACCGGAATACCGGCAGCCAGGATTCTATTGTTGGTTGGAATATCAGCTCCCAGACAAACCTAAAGCTTGTATCGCCCGACGCCATTGGCATAAATGTCAACTATAAAACGCAGGATATTTTCTTCTACCTTGCTGAGACGGAATCGTCCAATTCTTCCCTGTTTAAAATAAAGCCCTATGCTGACGGAACATTCGAATGTGAGCAGCTTACTAAAAATTCTTACGCGCCAAATATCCTGTATTACAAGGACGGCAGCTATGAGTTAAATTATCTTAGCTGGGATTATGACCGGTCGGGTTACAAGCTTGTTTATCGGTCCTATGACAAAGATGGAAACCAAATCAAAAACAACAACAATTAGGAGGAAAACAAAATGGCACTGACAGAATGCGCGAATGGACACCTGTACGACTCAGCCCAATACCCCACCTGCCCCTACTGCGGCGGAAACATGAACCGGATGGAGTTCAGCGCTGCGCCGGACCCCGGAGTGGGCAAGACGGTAGGCGTTGCGCCCAGCGCCCCGGCCCCTCAGCCGGACACCGGAAAGACGGTGGCCGTATTCCAGAAGAGCTTTTCCAGGGAGCCCGTTACCGGCTGGCTGGTGTGCATCGAGGGGGCGGAGAAGGGGAAGGACTACCGCATCGCCGCCAAGAACAACTCCATCGGCCGGGGCGAGAACGCGGACATCTGCATCAAGGACCCGGCTGTCTCCCGGGAGAACCACGCCCGGCTCTCCTACGACGGCAAACACAACAAGTTCTATCTGATCCCCGCCGACAGCACCAACAACATCTACATCAACGACGAGCCCATCTTTGTCCCCACGCTGCTCCAGAAGGGGGACGTCATTGAGCTGGGGGAGAGCAAATTCATTTTCATTCCCTTCTGCGACGAGGCTTTCAGCTGGCAGAAGGACGAGAAACAGGGCGGATGATATGTCACTTTTAAAGATCGCACAGCAAAAAATCGGAAAAAGGTTCCTGCCCGCTGAGGCAGCCCCGCCCGAGGAGGAGCGGCCCGGCTACCGGGCCGCCAACCTCCAGGGGCTGGGCGCCCGGACGGGGCAGGAGGACTCCTTCACGGTGGCCGGCGCCTTCGACGCCGCCATAGTCCAGGAGAAGGGGCTCTTCTTCGCGGTATGCGACGGCATGGGCGGCATGAAGGACGGCCGGCTGGCCAGCGAGACGGCCATCCAGAGCCTGCGCCAGTCCTTCCAGGCCATGGACCGGAGCCAGGACCTGGCCCCCCAGCTGGAGCGGAGCGTATTCCAGGCTTCCGCCCAGGTGGAGGCCCTGATCGGCGGGGACGGCGGAAGCACTGTGGTAACGGGCATCCTGTATCAGGACCGCCTGTACTACGCCAGCGTAGGCGACAGCTTCCTCTACCTTCTGCGGGGCGGGAGCCTGCTCAGGCTGAACGCCGAGCAAAACCTCCTCCACCAGAAGTACCTGGAGTCCATCCGGGCCGGGAATATGGACCCGCTGCCCCTCCAGGGCCTGCCCAACGGGGCGGCTTTGACGGGGTTCTTAGGCATGCCGGGCCTGGACGAGGTGGATTGCAGCGTCCTCCCCCTCCCCATAGACGGGGGGGACGTGCTGCTGGCCTGCTCCGACGGGGTGGGCGGCGTGCTCAGCCCGGAGGAGGTCGCCAAAGCCTTGCAGATGCCTACGCCGGAGGAGATGTGCGCCAGCCTGGACGCGATGATCGCATCGTATAACAGGCCGCATCAGGACAACTACACGGCAATCGTAATTCAGTGTGTTTCGCAATCCTAAAAAATAGACAGGAGTGGTAAATATGAGGAGATTTATGGAGAAAGCAAAGACAGCCTTTTTGGCGCTGGTTCTGTTCAGTTTGGGGGCCGGGCTGTGCTCCGCTCCGGCGTATGCCTCGGGCAGCAAAAAGTATAATGAAGCGAAAAACGGTGTTGTTTCCATCCAGTTTTTTTTGAAAAATCCCGCTTTCTACGCAGTTATAGGTAATCAATATCACAAGGTGGAAGATATCAACAACGGCAACGACACGGAAATGAGCAGCGGCACCGGTTTCTTTGTGGGAGAGTCGGGCAAGGAACCCTCCTACATTGTTACGAACCACCATGTCGTAGCTAACTTTATTGACGCCGACGAAGGCGGAACCTTCATCTATCCTACAAATAAGGTCTATACTATTAAGGGGCAAAAAGTTCCCCAGGTGATCGGCGCTACAAGCTGTGAATTGAGAGTATATTATGACGACAATGATTATGATGTAGCCTATGTGGACTGCTATGGGGATCAAGATAAGGTCGATCTGGCGGTCCTGAGACTGCGGAACCCCACCGACAAGAGAGTCCCCCTGCAAGTCCAGGTTCCGACGGAGGAAATGACTGGAGACACCGTATATACCTTAGGCTTCCCGGGCATCGCGAATAATGTCCTCACTGGCGCAAGCAGCTATAGTGTTGATGATATTACGGTGAATAAGGGGACTATTTCAAAATTCGTGGCCAACGACAAGGGCGTCGAGCGCATCCAGACTGACGCTGTCTTCTCGCCGGGCAATTCCGGTGGCCCACTGGTTACGGACGACGGTTATGTGGTCGGCATCAATACAAATCATGTAGAGAATGGGTCAGCAATCGCCTATTATTCCATCAATTCCAGCGAGCTGGTCAGGTTCTTGGACAAGAACGACATTCCCTATGAGACAGCCGGGCAGGGCGGTGGCAGCAGCTCCAACATCGGGGACGGCAGCAGCTCCAACATCGGGGACGGCAGCAGCTCCAACATCGGGGACGGCAGCGGCCCCATCATCGTGGACAACGATAAGGACACTGACGGCGGCCTTCCGATCATTCCCATTGCCGCCGGGGCGGTAATTGTTGTGATCGCGGCGGTTGTGGTGCTGTCTAAAAAGAAAAAGCCCGCCCCTGCCGCCGTGGGCGCTTCCGCTCCGCAGGCCCCCGCCGCTGGAAAGGGATTCCTCGCCGGCAAGGCCAAGGCCGCTCCGGCCCAAACCGCTCAGCGGGCCTTTATCCGCTCCCTGGCCCCCCAGCACAACGGCCTGGCGCTGGTGGTCAAGGACACGCCCATTTTGATCGGCCGGGACCCCAGCAGCTGCAAGCTGGTATACGCGGAGGGCACCGCCGGCGTCAGCGGACAGCACTGCTCCATCTCCTACGACGCGGCGTCGGGCGATTTTATCGTCACCGACCTGCGCTCCACCTATGGCACGTTCCTGATGAACGGGCAGAGACTGAACGCGAACACGCCCTGCCGCATCAAGCCCGGAAACGGGTTCTATGTGGGCGACAAGGCGAACGGAATCCGCGTGGAACTGGGGTAAGCCGTGGTTTTTGATACTTATGAATTCACCAGCCGGGGCGGCCGCTCCTACAACGAGGATTCCGCCGGCTCCCGGACAGACGGCGAACATGGGATTTTTGTGGTCGCCGACGGCCTTGGCGGACACTCCTTTGGAGAGCTGGCTTCCGCCGCCGTCCGGGACGCCCTTCTGGATGGCTTCCCCTGCCGGGACGGCGACCCCGCCCAGTGGCTTGAGGCACAGATCGCCGAAGCGAATCAGCGCGTGCTCCAGTTACAGCAGGAGAAAAACGCGGTGATGAAAAGCACGGCCGCCGCCCTCTATGTCATGGGGAGCAGGGCGATCTGGGCCCACGCGGGGGATTCCCGCCTGTACTATATCCACGAGGGCCGGATCACTGCCTGCACCGAGGACCACTCCGTGGCCTATAAAAAGTATAAGGCGGGGGAGATTACAAAAAGGGAGATCGCCTTCGACGAGGACCAGTCCAGGCTGCTCCGGTCCATCGGAGGGGTGGACCACAATGAGCCCACCATCCGCGTGTATGAGGAATTTCTGTCGCCGGGCGACGCCTTCCTCCTGTGTTCAGACGGCGCCTGGGAGTTCCTGGACGACGAGGAGATCGTGATCGACCTCTTGAAGTCCACCTGCGCGAAGCAGTGGACGGAGTACCTCTTATTGCGCATGATGGAGCGGATTAAAGGCGGAAATGATAATTTGACATTGTTGACGGTCAAACTGATGTAGCCCGCGCCCTCCCGCAAAATTTACCACACACCAGGCTTCCGGGCCTGGTGTGTGGTTTTTCCAAAAGCTATGACTGATGCCGGACCTGTTTGCGGTACTCGGTGGGGCTGATTCCTTCCACCCGGCGGAAGCACTGGGAGAAGTAGCTCAGGGAGGAGAACCCCAGGATCTCGGCGATGAGGGAGAGGGGATGGTCTGTTTTCTGCAGAAGGAAGCGGCTCTCATCCACCCGCCGGGAGATCAGGTAGTTGATAGGCGAGGTGCCGAATTCCCGGCGGAAGGAGTGGGATAAGTAATATTTATTCAGATGGGCCAGCTTCGCTAAATGATCCAAGGTAAGGTCTTCCTTAAAATGATTGTCGATGTAGCGGCGTATAAACTCGCACTCCTTGCTGGCCCTGGGGCCTGGTGACTCGCCGGAAAAGGACAGGTCCTGCTGCCGCCCCAGCTGGATGAGCACCACCTCCAGCAGGCAGCGGCAGACGTCCTCGTGGCCCGGGAGGGTTTTGGAGGACTCCTGAAGCATCAGGTCCACGCAGCTGTTCAGCTCCGTCCAGCCATTGTAGATATGGAGCATGGCGTAGCCCTCCTCGGAGGAGGCGGCCTCCAGCCCCACAATGCCAAGGACGATGTATTGCAGCGGGCTTTTCATGGAGCTGATCTCTGTGTGGGGCACATTGGCGTTGACAATGAGAAGGTCTTGGACGGAGATGGGAAATTCCTCATACAGCGTACGGAAATATCCATGGCCGTCCAGGATAAAAAACAACTCCGCGCAGCTGTGGGTGTGGAGCTCTGAATTCCACTCGGTGGAGAACTGATCCTTGGCGATGTAGCTCAGCCGGGGCACAGCGTGCCCCGGCTGCTCCGGAATTCCGGAGCCGTTGAATTGATATCGAACCAAAATCCCACCATCCTCCCTTTGTAATTTTATAAAAGAAAAGTGCTGGATATTTTACCTTTATATTATATATTGCCGCGGCTGATTATGCAATACCCCAAATCAATCCGATGTATATTTTGGTATTATAGTTATAGTGCCCAATTCTGGTGGAGGGAAATGAAAAAATTGTCCAGTGTCTCTGGAAAAAAATCCGTTATTTTAGACAATTCAATCAAAAAGAAAAAGCACGATATATAAATAAGAGAGCAAAAAACAGATAGCTTTCCCACATGGGCTTATCATATAATTACAGGTGAAAAGGCCGAAAAGACGGCCTGAACGCAAGTGCCCAAAATTTTAGGAGGTTAGAATATGAAAATGAAGAAGACTCTCAGCCTGCTGCTGGCTTCGGCTCTGTCCCTGTCCCTGCTGGCCGGCTGCGGCGGCGCGCCCCAGACGCCCCCCGCCCAGTCCAACCCGCCCGCCGGCGGCTCCAGCACCAGCCAGGGCGACGCCAGCACCCCTGAG
>JAAWNI010000102.1 GCA_022798855.1 Lawsonibacter sp.
AGGGGGGCCGACTCCCCCTGTCAGGGGGAGATGGCCGAAGGCCAGAGGGGGTAGGGGAGGCCGCGAAGTGGCGGGGGGATTCCGGCACTCAAACAGCTCTATGATTACGGAATCCCCCAGTCATTCGCTGCGCGAATGCCAGCCCCCTTTGGCAAGGGGGCCTTACCCCCGCGGGGGGACGAGGGTTTTTGACACGCTGGGTAGGGGCGGATATTATCTACCCCTACAGGAACTCATTCTCCGGCATGGCCCGCCACAGGGCCTGGCTGTAGGGGTGGGCCAGCCCCTGGCCGGTCTGGAAGCAGCGGGCGGGGACCTCCTCCACCGTCCGGCCCTCGTGAAAGACCGCCACCTTGTGGGCCCCGGCGCGGGCCAGCTCCAGGTCGTGGGTGATGAGGAGCACCCCGGCCCCCTCCTCCGCCAGCTCCCGGAAGCGGCCCAGCACCTGCCTGGCGGCTTGGACGTCCAGGCCAGGGGTGGGCTCGTCGGCCACAATGAGTCGGGGGGACTCCGCCGTGGCAGTGGCGATGAGCACCCGGCGGGCCATCCCTCCGGACAGCTCAAAGGGGTACAGGTCCTCCACCTCGGGGCCCAGCCCGTAGCGGGCCAGCAGGGCGCGGCTGGACCGGAGCCGCTCCCCCCGCACCTGGGGCCCCACCTTCATCATGGGGTCCAGGCAGGTGACCCCCTGGGGGATCAGGGCCATCTCCCGGCCCCGGAGGGCGGCCGCCCGCTGGGGGGTGAGGGGGGCGCCGTCATAGAGGATATTCCCTTCCACCCGGCTGTTCCGGGGGAGGAGGTGGAAAATCGCGTGGGCCAGCAGGCTTTTCCCCGAACCGCTGGCCCCCACCACCGCCGCCACCTGGCCGGGCTCCACCGTCAGGGAGAGGTCCCGGATGGGGCGCAGCTCCACCCGGGAGAGCCACCGGCCGTAGCGGGTAAAGGAAATGGACAGGTGTTCCACCGTCAAAATCGGTTCCATCGCTTCCTCCTATTCCTGGGCGCTGGCGGGAGCCAGCAGCAGCAGCAGCCGCTCCCCCGCCAGGGCAAAGGCCGCCGCCGCCAGCACCAAGGAGAGCCCGGGGAAGAGGGCCAGCCACCAGCGCCCAGCGGCCAGATAGCCCATGCCCTCCTCCAGAATGATCCCGATGGCCGGCTGCTCCGGAGGCAGCCCAAAGCCCAAAAAGGTCGCCCCGGCCTCGTGGAGGATGGCGTGGGGGAACTGGAGCACCAGACCCGCCAAAAGCTGGGGCAGCAGATGGGGCAGGACGTGGGTCCGGGCGGCGCGCCCCCAGGACACCCCCATCCGCCGGGACATCTGAATGTAAGGCGCCTGGCGCAGCTGGAGCACCTCCCCCCGGAGCACCCGGGCCAGGGAGGTCCAATGGCTGAGGGCCACCCCGGCGGCCACCCCCCAGAAGCCCCGCCCGCAGGCGATGGAGATCAGGATGATCAGCAGCATGTGGGGGATGCCCATAACCAAGTCGATTACCCAGGAAATCACACCGTCCACCCAGCCCCCAAAGACGGCGGAAGCCGTCCCCAGAACCAAGGCCAGCGCTCCGCTGACGGCGGCGGTGAGGGCGCCCACCCGGATGCTCAGGGACAGCCCCGCTGCCGTGCGGGCCAGCATGTCCCGGCCCATCCAGTCGGTGCCGAAGGGGTGGTCTGGGCAGGGGGCCAGGTCCTTCCGGGAGAAGTCGGCGGCCATGGCCCTTTCAGACAGCGATTCCCCGGCCAAAATGATTGCAATTAGTAATATGCAGACGGAAATCAACAAAATAAGGGTGCTGGCGCGGCGGTTTGACCTCATCCCCGTGCCGCCCCCCTTCGGATGCGGGGGTCCACCACGCCGTAGAGCAGGTCGGCGGTGAGATTGCCCCCGAAGACCATGGCGGCTGTGGCCACGGTGGCGCCCAGCAGCAAGGGCATGTCCCCGCCCAGCCCGGCGGCCACCGCCGCCTGCCCCAGCCCCGGATAGGAGAAGACCTGCTCCACAAGCACCGAGCCCCCCACCACCTCCCCGATGGAGGTGAACTGCAAAGTGATGGCGGGCAGGGCCACGTTGCGCGGCAGGTGGCGGCGCAGGATGTGGACCTCCCCCCTGGCCCGGGCGAAGAGGATGTAGTCGCTGTCCAGCACGTCCGCCACCTTCTCCCGGGTGTGGAGGGCGATGCCCGCCGCGCCGGTGACAGACAGGGTCAGGGCGGGCAGAAGGGCGTGGCGCAGCCGCTGGGCCAGCGTCGCCGCCTCCGCCCCGATGGGGACGGACAGGCCGATGGGCAGCACCTTCAGCCACACGGAGAAGATGATCAGCAGCAGCAGGGCCAGCCAGAAGGCGGGGGGGCTGGAGACTACCAGGCAGTACCCCCGCACCAGCCGGTCGGGCCACCGGCCCCGGTTGGCTCCGGCAGCCACCCCCAGGGCCAGCCCCAGAGCGCCGGACAGCAGCCAGGCGGACACCAGCAGCCACAGGGAGTTGGCCAGCCGCTGGCCCATCACCTCCAGCACCGGACGGCGGTACAGCAGAGAGACGCCGAAGTCCCCCCTCAGCGCACCGCCCAGCCAGTTCAGATAGCGCTCCGCCGCCGGGGCGCCCACCCCCCAGTACTCCTCCAGCCTGGCGATCTGCTCAGGGCTCATGGACCCCAGCGCCGCCTGGCCAACGTTGGTCTGGAGGGGGTCCAGAGGGGAGGCGTCCATGAGGAGGAAGGCCGTCAGGCTCACCCCCAAAAGGAGGAGGGCTATGCGGAACAGCTTTTTGATCGTGAATTGCAGGCGGTGTTTCATTGGCATCCTCCGTTCTGTAGGTCGGGACGACTCGGCCCACCGTATTTGGGTCCTGTGCGGACCTCAATGGACGGCGCGCCGGGGTCGTCGCGCCCTACGCGCCCCACTCCCACCGGTCCACGTTGTTGACGATGGACCACCCATGGCCGTGGGGATGAATCTTCTGCTCGGCCACGCGGAGGCCGTCCCGGACCCAGTAAAGATGGTCCACGTTTACCAGCCACACCCAGGGCACATCCCCGGCGATCTCCTCCTGGGCCTGCCGCCACAGGGAATAGGACTCCTCCAGGTCGGTGCAGGCCAGGGCCGCGTCCAAAAGGCTGTCTGTCATTTCGCAGGAGTAGGGGGAGTAGCGGGCGGTGCCCAGCTCCGGGTCGGTGTGGTAGATGTTGTACAGCTCCATGGGGGTGTGGGCCCCCCAGCCCCAGACCAGGGGGTTGAACAGGGCGTCGTCATAGGCGGTGTCCCAGCCCACGCCCTTGAGGTCTGCCTGGATGCCCAGCTCCCTGAGCTGGTTGGCCAGCTCGGCGGCCAGCCCCTGGCGGACCGAATCCCCGACAATATAGTAGATGGTCAGGCTGAGCTTCATCCCACTCGCCCCCCGGACCCGGATGCCGTCCGGCCCGGCCGGCCAGCCCCACTCGTCCAGAAGGGCCTTGGCTCCCTCCGGGTCGTACTCCACCTCGTTGACAGGGCTGTACCAAGGCATTCCGTCGCACACGCTGTAGGCGGGGGTGCCGTGGCCGTTGAGCACATGGTCGATCATCCTCTGCCGGTCGATGCCCATATTGATGGCCTGACGGACGGGGAGCTCCATGGTGGGCGAACTCATGGTGACAGGCAGGTTGACCCCCCGGTTGTCCACCGTCCGGACGGACAGCAGGGAGAAGCCGTCCACAGCCTGTCCGGCGTAGGGGGCGGAGGTGTAGGCCAGGTCGGCCTGGCCCGCCTGGACGGCCAGAAAGGCGGCATCCTCCTCCATAAACAGGATGGACACCTGCTCTATCCGGGGCTGGGGTCCGTAGTAGTCCGGGTTGGACTCCAAAATGGCCTGCTGGCCCCGGTCCCACCGCTTCAACATGTACCGCCCGGAGCCGATGGGGTTGGAGCCGTAGTTGGCCGGGTCATAGGCGTGCTCCGGGAGGATGCCCACCACCGCCATGGTGTAGGGCCAGATGGAGAAGGGGCGGGCCATGTGGAAGACCACGGTGTAATCATTAACAGCCTCCGCCCGGTCCAACATGGTAAAATCGTTCACCGAGCTGGTGTTTTTTACGGTATTGTAGGTAAAGGCCACGTCTTGGGCGGTGAGGGGCTCCCCGTCGGTAAATTTCACTCCCTCCCGGATGTCCACCGTCCAGGTCAGGCCGTCCCCGCTGACCTCCATGGCGGTGGCCAGGTCATAGCCGATGGTCAAATCGGGGTTGGTCACCGTCAGGGTGGACTGAATCAACGGCTCGTGGACATGCTCCCCCACCCCCCAGCCAAAGGCGGGGTCGAAGCCCGCCGCCGGCTCTGAGGTGGCAGGGAGGACCACCGTCAGCGGTCTGGAGCGCCCCGGTTCGGGGGAGAAGCCGCTCTCACTTCCTCTTCCACAGGAGGCCAGGAGGAGGAGGGCCAGGAGGATAGGAATTGTTTTTTTCATGAAATTCTCCTTGCGTGTGTAGGGCGGGACGACCTCGGCCCGCCGTGTTTTAATTTCGTTCCGGCCCGCTGTGTTTTAATTTTGCTCCGGCCCGCCGGGGTTGATTCTGTTTTGCGGCGCGCCGGATCGTCGCGCCCTACGAATTGCCGGTTTCCCTCATCGCCGCCTGGAACACCGTCTCATAGGGCAGGCCGTGCTCCCGGGCCAGGGCGGCCGCGTCCTCGAACTCCGGCTTGGCGTGGGCAGCGCCGAAGCCCTGGGCCAGCTTCACCCGCACCGGCCCCCAGGGGGTCTGGACCCGCTCCTGCCTGGGCTTGAGGAAGTACTTCATTGACAGGCGGGAGCGCAGGCCGTTTGTGGTGGTGTGGGCGAATATCTGCCGGATCATGTCGTCCTCCTGGTACGGGCCGCACAGCACCGTCAGCACCCAGCCGGGCCGGCCCTTCTTCATGGTGCCGGGGGTGGTGTACACGTCCAGCGCCCCCGACTCCAGCAGCCTCTGGCAGGCGAAGGCCAGGGACTCGGGGGTCATGTCGTCGATGTTGCACACCAGCTCCGCCACGTCCCCGCACTCCCGGGGCTCCTCCTCCCCCCAGAAAGCCCGGACGCAGTTGGCCCGCTCGAACTCCTTGGAGCCGATGCCGTAGCCAATCTTCTCCACGTCCATCTCCACCATGGGTCCGAACACCTGGACGAAGGTTTTCAGCAGGGCGGCCCCGGTGGGGGTGCACAGCTCCCCCTGGACCTCCCCGCCGTAGATGGGGATCCCTTTCAGCAGGGCGGCGGTGGCGGGGGCGGGGACGGGCATGACTCCGTGGGCGCAGCGCACCGTCCCGCTGCCCACGTGGACGGGGGAGGCGGTGATCAGGTCGGGCTCCAGCATGTGGATTGCCAGACAGACGCCAACCACGTCGGCCACCGCGTCCAGCGCCCCCACCTCATGAAAGTGGACGTCCCCCACCTCACAGCCGTGGGCCTGGGCTTCGGCCTGGGCGATGGCGCCGTAGACCGTTTTGGCGTTGGTTTTCACCCAGTCGGGCAGGGACAGGCCGTCGATGACCTCCCCGATGCGCCCCGGCGTGGCGTGGTGATGGTGGTGGTGTTCATGGTGATGGCCATGGTGCTCGTGGCCATGGTGGTGGCCGTGCTCCTCCTGGCCGTGGACCGTTACCCGCATGTGCGTGCCAGCGATGCCGCTGGTTTTAGCGGCCACAGGGGCCACCTCCACCCCGGGCAGGCCCAGGCCGTTCATCGTGTCTAAAAAGGCCTTCTTTTGTTCTTCGCTGAGCAGCTCGTACAGGGCGGCCATGAGCATATCCCCCGCCGCCCCCATGCCGCACTCTAAATATAAAGTTTTCATAAAATTCCTCCTGGTTTCCCGCCCTATGGGCGGGAAAATTATTCAGACATACCCTCCATCTGGTTGATCATGCTGGCCAGATATCCGGCCCCAAAGCCGTTGTCGATGTTTACCACGCTGCACCCGGAGGCGCAGGAGTTGAGCATGGCCAGCAGGGCGGACAGCCCGCCGAAGTTGGCCCCATAGCCCACGCTGGTGGGCACCGCCACCACGGGGCAGTCCACCAGTCCGCCCACCACTGACGCCAGCGCCCCCTCCATCCCGGCCACCGCCACCACGCACCGGGCGCTCATCAGCGGCTCCAGGTTGGACAGCAGCCGGTGGAGCCCCGCCACCCCCACGTCGTAGAGCCGGGTGACCTGGTTGCCCAGCACCTCGGCGGTAAGGGCGGCTTCCTCGGCCACCGGCATGTCGCTGGTGCCCCCGGTGGCCACCACAATATGGCCCAGCGCCTTCCGCTCCCCGGGATAGGCGACGGCCAGCCGGGGGATGGAGTGGTAGTCCAGGGGGACGGTCCTCGCCACCAGCTCCGCCGCTTCGGGGGGCAGGCGGGTGATGAGGATGTTTCGGCACCCCTGGGCCCCCATGGCGGCGGCGATGCCGGCAATCTGCTCCGGCGTCTTGCCCGCCCCGTAGACCACCTCCGCCGCCCCCTGGCGCACCCCCCGGTGGAGGTCCACCTTGGCGTAGCCCAGGTCGGCGAAGGGCTCCCGCTTCAGCTGGGACAGGGCTTCCTCCGGGGTGGCGGAGCCGTCGGCCACCTGGCGGAGCAGCTGTAAAATGTCGTGCCGGTTGTCCATAAATACCTCCTCAGTCAATGGGGGCCCTGGGCCGCAGGTCCAGGGTGATTTCCGGAAAATCCGCCTCCAAGGCGTTCAGGATGTCTGTCCGCCGCTCCAGCACCAGCGGAAGCTGGCCCTCCAGCAGCTGGAGCTTGGCCCCCCTAAACCCCAGCCGTAGGCGGAAGTCCCGGAACCCCAGGCAGGACAGGGACTCCTCCCCCCGCTCCACCTTCTCCAGGCAGGACCGGGTGATGGCCTGCCCGGTGGGGACGCGGGTGGCCAGGCAGGCGTAGGAGGGCTTGTCCCAGGTGAACAGCCCCGCTTCCCGGGACAGCGCCCGGACGCGCTCTTTGGCCAGGCCGCACTCCCGCAGCGGGGAGCGGACCTCCAGCTCCGCCAGCGCCCGCATCCCTGGGCGGCCCCCCCCATCGTCGGAAGCGTTGGTGCCGTCTATCAGCAGGGAAAAGCCATCCGACGCCGCCCGCTCCCTCAGCAGGGAGAACAGCCGGCGTTTGCAGTGGTAACAGCGGTCAGAGGGGTTGGCGGCCACCCGCGGGTCTGAGAGGATGTCGTACTCAACGACGTTCAGCCCCACCCCCAGCTCCCGGCATAACCGCAGGGCGTCCTCCAGCTCAAACCGGGGCTGGAAGGGGGTCTTGACAAAGTACGGCCGCACCTCTGCCCCGGCCTGGAGCCCAGCCCACAGCAGATAGGCGGAGTCCACCCCCCCGGAAAAGGCCAGCGCCGCCTTGGGGTGTTCGGAAAAGAATTGCTCCAGCGCCATGGCGGATTCCTCCTTATAAACAGAAAAAAGACATACCAACCCGGTATGCCTTCTGGCCCGCCCCCGGCCTTCTGCGCCGGAAGCGATGTCAAATTTGTTATGAAATGCTGGGGCCTTCTGGCCCTTTTACGGCTTCCTGCCGCCCTTTTAGTATAGCAAAAGCGCGCCCCTTCTGTCAATATGCCCCAGAACAAAAACCCCCGCTTTTTCCCACGGCGGGCCCCGCGAAAAAAGAAAAGAAAAATTTCGCAAAAACTGTTGACATCAGGGAGGAGATGTGGTAATATTCGTCTTGCGCTGAACGAGTGCCACGCGCGCGAGTGGTGGAATTGGTAGACTCGCTGGCTTCAGGTGCCAGTGCTCGCAAGGGCGTGCGGGTTCGACTCCCGCCTCGCGCACCATTG
>JAAWNI010000103.1 GCA_022798855.1 Lawsonibacter sp.
ACAAGGAGCACGGCGGGGTATACACCTGCCTGGACCGGAAGGGCGAGATCTACTCCACCGACAAGAGCGTGTGGATGCAGGGCCGGTGCGGCTGGATCTACGCCTTCCTGTGCCACAGCTACGGCGTGAAGCAGGAGTGGCTGGACGCGTCGAAGAGCTGCCTGGACTTTATGGAGCAGTACTGCTTCAACCATGACTGCGGCGACCGGATGTACTTCACCGTCACCGCGGAGGGCAGGCCCCTGCGCCAGCGGCGGTACTACTTCTCCGAGGCCTTCTGCGCCATCGCCAACGCAGAGTACTACGCCGCCACCGGGGACAAGCCCCGGCTGGAGCGGGCCCGCCAGTGCTACGACCTGTACTGGGGCCTGAGCCAGGGCGGGCCCGACCCGGTGGGCATGGGCCCCAAGACCATCCCGGAGACCCGGTCCGGCCGGGCTTTCGGCGCGCCCATGATCATCCTCAACGTCACCGGCGTGATGATGCGCGCCGACCCGGAGCGCAAGGCCCTCTATGAGGAGCGGGCCCAGAAATGCGTGGACGACATCTTCCAGTACCACGTCAAGCCCGACTTGAAGTGCACCCTGGAGAACGTGGACGTGGACGGCACCCCCCGGCTGTACTACACCGAGGGCCGCACCGTCAACCCCGGCCACGACATCGAGGGCGTCTGGTTCCTGCTGGAGCACGCCCAGCGCACCGGGGACAAGGAGCTGGTAAAAAAGGCGGCCCAGATGTTCGACTGGGCCATCGAAGCCGGCTGGGACAAGGAGTACGGCGGACTGCTCTACTTCACCGACTGCCTGGGCAAGCCCCCCGAAGCCTACGAGCACGACATGAAGCTGTGGTGGCCCCACAACGAGATTTTGATCGCCTCCATGATGCTCTACCGGGACACCGGCGAGGAGAAATATCTGGACTGGTTCTATAAGACCCTGGACTACTGCAAGGAGCACTTTGCCGACCCGGAGTTCGGCGAGTGGTACGGCTACCTCCGCCGGGACGGCCTGCCCACACAGCCCAGCACCAAGGGCAGCACCTTCAAGGGCCCCTTCCACATGCCCCGGAGCATGATCCTGGTGGACAAAATGATGGACGAGATTCTGGCGCGGTAATTTTCCCGGGGGCGGCTATCAGCCGCCCGCTTTAAAAGGAAACCGAAATTTTTGTAGGAACGGGCGGATAATATCCGCCCCTACATCAAATCTCCCAACGGATGCTCCTTTTCGCCGTAGGGACACGGCTTGCCGTGTCCGCATACCAACAATCCGGAAGCTCTTAAAACCGGCGGCCACGGCAAGCCGTGGCCCTACACCCCAAATCCCCGAATGGAGGTACAGCGTGGAGAAAAACATCCTGGCCCAGATGAAGCAGGAATACGACAGCTTCACCCGCTCCGAGCGGAAGATTGCCGACTACGTGCTGAAGCATCAGAAGGAGACGCAGTACATCAGCATCACCGATCTCAGCGCGGAGTGCGAGGTAGCGGTGTCCACCGTGTCGCTTTTCTGCCGGAAGCTGAAGCTGGCCGGGTTCAACGACTTCAAGCTGGAGCTGGCCCGGGCGTCCCTGCCCGCCGGGGGCGCGGGCCAGCCGGCGGAGGACGCCCCCCTGGAGGACCCCACGGTCATGGGCCGGGTGCTCCACACCGTCCAGGCGGAGCTGAACAACGCCTATAACATGCTGTCCGAGCCCTCCGTCACCCGGGCGGTGGACCTGCTCCGGGGGGCGGGGCAGGTGGTCTGCCTGGGCCAGGGCAACCACGCGGTGGTGGCTCTGGCGGCCTGGGCTCAGTTTTCCACCACCTCCCCCAAGTTCAAGACCATCCAGGACTCCCACATGCAGATCGTCACCCTGTCCACCCTGTCCAGGGAGGACGTGGTGCTCTACTTCTCCTACTCCGGGGCCACCCACGAGGTGCTGGAGGCGGCGGAGGTCATCCGGGGCCGGGGGGCCAGGCTGATTCTGGTCACCCGGTATCTCAACTCCCCCGCCAGCGCCTACGCCGACACGGTGCTGCTGTGCGGCCCCAACGAGCAGCCCTTCCAGTTCGGCTCCTCCGCCGCCCTCATCGCCCAACTCTATGTGGTGGAGGTGCTCCTCAGCGAGTTCATCCGCCGGGATCCGGAGGGGGCGGAGCGCAGCAGGCAGTCGGTGGGCAAGGCGCTGACCCAGAAATGTGTATGACCGCAACCCCCTTTGGAGGACCTTATGAGCGAGTTTTTCAACCCGGAAAAGGGAATATGGGCCTGGCTGTCCACCCTGGTGGACGTGGTTGGGCTGTCGGTGCTGTGGATTGCCCTGTGCCTGCCGGTGGCGACCATCGGCCCGGCCACGGCGGCGCTGTACTACACCGTGGTCAAATGCGTCCGGGGGCGGGAGGGCGGGGCCTTCGGGTACTACCTCCGCTCCTTCCGGGACAACTTTAAAACCGGGCTGCGGACGACCCTCATCCTTATCCCGGCGGCGGCTGTGCTGCTGGCGGTCCACCACATCGCCCGCTGGTACGGGACGCGGGTGGGGGGATTCCTCTACATCCTCTACGCCGCCCAATACTTCGCCCTGATGCTGCCGGCGGGGGTGCTGTGCTGGCTGTTCCCCCTGCTGGGCCGGTTCGACTGCAACGTGAAAAACCTGTTCGGCACCGCCTTCCGGCTCACTATGGTCCACCTGCCCAGCACTGTGGTCATCGTGCTGCTGACGGCCCAGGCTGTAGCCCTCTGCGTTGCCCTGTGGTGGCCGGTGGTGTTCGTCCCCGTAATTGCCATGCTGCTGGCCTCCCTGTTCACCGAGCGGGTCTTTCGAAAATACGCCCCGGAGCTGGCTGAGCCGGAGGAAGCCCCCGAAGAAGAGGAATGAAGAAACGCGCCTGGAATATTCCGGGCGCGTTGGCGCATTGACATTTTTCAGATTTCAAACAAGCCCTAGTCCAAGCAGTTTTCTCCAGGCCAAAGCATTTGGCTGTTCAGGATCTATGCCGCCTGTTTCCATATTGAGAAATGGTTCAAGACTGTAGAAATCATCGCCTACCAAACCGAGTTTTAAAAGACTATTGACGTAATTCTCAAAACAGCCAGCTACCTGGGGAAGCCCCTCATAGTCTGCGTCATGGCTATAATAAACAATCGGCTTTTGATTTCCGGCAGGCGCAGTATCGAACAAGATCAAATCCCCATTGCCCACTTGGCTTAATAATATTTTTTGCTCTAAAAATGGAAGATTTCTTGGATTTTGTGTGAACCAATAGATTTCGCTGTCCAAATATTGTTCCGCATTCCAATAAAGCCGTCCGTTTTCCGGACAATTAAAGGGTAATTGTTGTCCTTTTTTAAACCAATCGTCAGTGTAAATACCCCATGAAATATCTACCTTTCCAGCTACCGCAGTCAAAAAATAGACAAAATCAGCTGGAAATGGAACGCCATATCTGCGTTCGATTTCATCGACCAGCTCCATGCTGGCTGGCTCACCGATTTCAAACTCAAAGATTTCCCCATTCGCAGCTAATACACATCGCCTTATCTCATTGAGCATTTCCAGAAAATTAGCTCTATCTATCATTGGAACCTCCTAAATCTTGCATTATGCCTTTTGGGACTCGTTTTATGTTGTTCAGACCTGGCCGCCCACAATGAACAGCGCGCCTTTCAGCTCCTTGAAAACCGACGGATTCCCGGGGGTAAACTCAATGGTATCCATGTTTTGATAGAGCTCCTGGCCGGTAATCTGGAACAAGGACATGAGGTACAGCTTCTCGTGGAGCTCCGGCCAGGGTGATTTCGCGTCCAAAAACCACAGCTCCAGAAAACCGAACTCTTTCAGCCCCCAGGTGCCCACCATGGGGAACTCCCCCTTCTGTCCGCTGCGGATGCCGACCCAGAGGGGGGCGGGGAAATAACCCGGGTCCTCCCAATTTTGCTCCAGGAGCTCTGCGTACCGGAGGTATATCCGGCGGCTGATGAGCAGCTCGGCGCTGGCCGTGAAGACGCCCACGGCCCCCTCCATCCGGACCAGCGTCCCGGCCAGGCGGGTGAACAGGCGGCAGACCCGGCGCTTGTCCGCCAGCGACCTCCCCCCGCCCTTCTGGGCCAGCACCAGGAAGGCCTTGTGGGCCAGCATCTCCTCCCGCTCCTGGGGGGAGAACAGCCCCTCCTGCAGCGACGCCAGGTCATAGACCTCCGCCGGGTGGGGCATGGGCATACGGCTGCAAAAGAACTCCACCCCCTCCAGCCGGAGGGTCATGGCGGGGGCGTTGGGGGCGCTGTTGTCCGTGGAGGCCAGGGCCCGGGGCCCGAAGCGGTCCTCCACGGCCTTGGCCACGGCGTCCCACCCCACATCGGCCCCCAGAAGGACCACGGCGGAGGTATCAGGCTCCGGGGGGGTACTGGCGGAGCGGGCCGGCTCCTTTTTCCGCTTAAAACGGTCAAAAAAACCCATATTTACCCTCTCCTCCGCCTGTCAGGGCAGCAGGCCCGGCACCGCCTGGGCCAGCAGCTCGGCCAGCTGGGCGTGGCCCTTTCTGGTCAGGTGCATCCCGTCCACCTGGTTGAACTCGCAGTCCTTGGCGTCCAGATAGTGGGCCCCCACCAGCTCGGCGGTCTTTTTGTAGTACTTGGGCAGCTCACGGGATTTCTCCAGACAGCCCTTCCCCATGGGCGCGCCGCACTCGGCCGCTTCCATCTCCGGGCGGATGGGGGGCGGGCAGACGATGAGGATGTTGGGGGCGTGGGCCCCCCAGCAGTCCACGCTCTGGGCCTTGCGGACCAGCCGCTCCATGCCGATGGCGATGCAGGAGGCGTTGGCCCCCAGGCGCTCCTTGGTATCGTTGGTGCCCAGCATAATGATGAGCAGGTCAATCACCTCGTGGCTCTTCAGCAGGGAGTAGAGGACGGTCAGGGCGTCCATCGTCTCGTGGAGGGGGTCTGGGAAGACGGTGGTGCGGCCGGACAGCCCCTCCTCCGCCACCAGGAAGCCGGGGCCCAGGGCCTTTTGCAGCAGGCAGGTCCAGCGCTCGTCCTCGTTGAAGCGGATGCCTCCGTCGGCACAGTCGGCGGGGTCGGCACAGTAGCCGTGGGTGTTGGAGTCCCCTAAGCATAAAATGTGTTTTTTCATGATCCGTCCCATCCTTTCACGATGTTTTAAAAAATAGGGAGTCTTTTTTCCCTCTGTGCGCTATAACAATAAGAGTAGCAGAATTCTTTTGTTTGTCAAGGCAAACCATTTCGACTTTTTTCGGTTCTATAGGTAAAAGTGCACAAAAATCGAAATTATTTTTGTTACATCCTCTAAATTTCCACATTTTGCAAAAATAATTTCGATTTCGATTGACAGGCGGGCCGCCATCTTGTATAATTTACACATTGACCCCAGCCTTGCAGTTACATTTTTTGTGAATTAAAGGAGGAACCGCAATGAAGATGAAGAAAATTATCGCGGCCGCTCTGGCCATGGCCATGGCCCTGTCCCTTGCCGCCTGCGGCAACAAGGACAATGGCCCTCAGGGCTCCCAGAACCCCGGAAGCCAGGGCGGCAGCCAGAGCCAGGGCGGCAGCCAGAACACCCCCGACCCCGCTCCCGCCGGCGGCGCCGAGCTGGTCCTGTGGACCTACCCGGTAGGCGGCTGGGGCGAGGAGTCCAACGTGCAGCCCATCATGGACGCCTTTAAGGCCGACACCGGCATCACCGTCAAGGTGGAGTACCTGGCTTACGGCGACGGCGACGACAAGGTGAACACCGCCATTGGCGCCAAGGCCGCCCCCGACCTGATCATGGAGGGCCCCGAGCGCCTGGTGACCAACTGGGGCGCCAAGGGCTATCTGGTAGATATGTCCGATATCCTCACCGATACTGACAAGAGCGAGATCTCCGCCGCCGCCCTTGCCGCCTGCACCAGCGCCGACGGCAAGCTCTATGAGTACCCCCTGTGCATGACCGCCCACTGCATGGGCATCAACCTGGACGCCTTCAAGGCGGCCGGCGCTGACCAGTACCTGGACCTGGAGAACCACACCTGGACCACCGAAGGCTTCATCAAGGCCGTTGAGGCCCTGTACGCCAAGAAGGGCGACACTGTGGCCGCCATCTTCTGCAAGGGCCAGGGCGGCGACCAGGGCACCCGCGCCCTGATCAACAACATGTACGGCGGCACCTTCACCAACGCCGACCACACCGCCTACACCTGGGACGACCCCAACAACATCAAGGCTCTGGAGCAGCTGAAGAGCATGCCCGGCATCGCCTTCGACGCCTCCCTGGAGGGCGGCGACGAGCTGAAGCTGATGTACCAGGAGATTCTGGATATGGCCTTCTGCTGGAACATTGCCCAGCAGCTGGACCCCGCCACCGCCCACACCGGAGCCGGCAAGACCATCAACGGCCATGAGATCGTCTGCATGAACTTCCCCACCGAGAGCGGGGCCCCCGTCCTCCAGGGCGGCATCTGGGGCCTGGGCATCTTCGACAATGGCGATCAGGCCAAGATCGACGCCGCCAAGGAGTTTGTCAAGTGGATGTGCGCCTCTGAGAACGCCGCCCAGGGCATCAAGATCTCCAACTTCTTCCCCGCCCGCAACACCGTCAACGGCACCGACCTGACCACTATCTTCGACGGCAGCGACAGCGGCGACATCATGAAGGACTACAACAAAGTCATCCTCCCCAACCTGGGCGACTACTATCAGGTCACCAAGGGCTGGGCCGCCGCCCGCACCGAGTGGTGGAACATGCTCCAGAAGATTGGCAAGGGTGAGGACGTCACCGCCTCTGTGGCCGAGCATCTGGCCAACGCCAACGCCGCGGCCGCCGACTGAGCACCACGGAAACCGTAGAACCGGTATTCATTGCGGAGCTTTGGCGCCCCGCAAGGCAGCAACAGCCTGTTCAGACGGCCGTCTGAGATTGTGAATACAGGTTCCAAGCAAAGAGAAAAGGGTTCGCCGCCCCTCTCCCGCGAAAGGGTGGGAGAGGGGCGCGCCGCTATATCCCCCGGACCGGGGGCGCGTTCCCAGTTGTAAAGGAGTGTTGAGCTTGGCAAAGAAACCTACCATGAGCCGGGCGCTGCAGCGACGGGAAAATATTGCCGGCTACCTGTTTATGCTGCCCAGCCTGTTTTTCTTCATCGGCTTTGTGGTCATCCCCATGATTACCTGCATCTTCCTCAGCCTGACCGACGCCAATATGCACAGCGCGGGCAATTTTATCGGCTTGGGCAACTTTATCCGGCTGTGGGGCGACCAGACGTTTTTGGAGGCCCTGAAAAACACCTTTGTCATCGTGATTGTCAGCGTGCCCACAGTCTGCGCCTTCTCCCTGTGGGTGTCCTCCACCATTTATAAGATGAAGGGCCCCGTCCTGTCCACCTTCCGGTGCATCTTCTATCTGCCTGTGGTCACCGGCTCGGTGGCCGTCACCGTGGTGTGGGCCTGGATGTACCACAACTACTATGGCATCTTCAACTACGTCCTGGGCAGCCAGGGCCTGGGCCTTATCGACGGCCGCATCAACTGGCTGGGCGACGAGAAATACGCCCTGGGCTGCATCATCCTGATCCTGTTCACCACCTCTGTGGGCCAGCCCATCGTGCTGTACGTCTCCGCCCTGGGCAACGTGGACACCACCCTCATCGAGGCCGCCCAGGTGGACGGCGCCACCGACCTCCAAGTGTTCTGGAAGGTGAAGTGGCCCCAGATGATGCCCACCACCCTGTACATCCTGGTCATCACCACCATCAACTCCTTCCAGTGCTTCGCGCTGATCCAGCTG
>JAAWNI010000104.1 GCA_022798855.1 Lawsonibacter sp.
GAGGAACGTGTGTATAAACATTAACCTTGCGGATATTGTTTTTTAATAAGAAACTGGAGAAGGTGCGGTTTGTGCCACCCCGTTATCCATATTACGGCCAGGTGAACACCTTCGAGACGGTCGTGTTGCTGCTCTGGGTGTCCGGCTCCGGGGTGGGCGTCTTCGCCGGCTCCGGGTCGTCGGGCTGGGTGGAGGGCTCCACCTCGGGGGCGGGGGGCTTGACGGTAACAGCGGGCTCGTCGCCCTTCACGCCAGGGCTGGGGACGGCGGGCTGGACCACGCTCCGGTCCGGGATGGTGACGGAAGCGCTGCCCCCCGCCGGCTGGGCGGAGCGGGTGCCGCCCATAACGGTCCGCAGCAGATAGTAGCCTGAAATTCCTATGGTGGCGACGCACAGGAACAGGACGATGTAAAAGCCCTTTCCCATGGCAAAATCGCCCAATTTGTTCAAAAAGCTCCGGTTTTTCAAAAAACCACCTCCAAAGCCTATTTTGGACAGGCCTGGAGACGGTTATACATGGAAGGCGAAATTTTCCCAAGCCTTCGGAAAATTTGTCCGCCACATCCCCCGCCCCTTGCAAGCGTCCAGGAAAAACGTTACAATAGAGCGGAACACACGGCGGGCCCCGCCCGCTGGAGAAAGAGGAGGAATTTGATATGATCGCTATCGCGTCTGACCACGGCGGCTATCAGCTCAAGGAGCACATCAAGGCCTATCTGGCCGCCAAGGGCACCACCTGCGAGGATTTCGGCACCGACAGCACCGACAGCTGCGACTACCCCGTATTCGGCAAGGCGGCCGCCCAGGCGGTGGCCAGCGGACGGTGTGAGAAGGGCATCGTCATCTGCACCACCGGCATCGGCATCTCCATCTCCGCCAACAAGGTGAAGGGCATCCGCTGCGCCCTGTGCGGCGACGTGCTGTCCGCCGAGATGACCCGCCGCCACAACGACGCCAACATGCTGGCCATCGGCGCGGGCATCGTGGGCGCCATGACCGCCGAACGCATTGTGGACACCTTCCTGAGCACCAGCTTCGAGGGGGGCCGCCACGCCCGCCGGGTGGGGCTGATGATGGAAATAGAGGAATAACCAGCCAGGCCCGCCGGATGGCGGGCTCAGCTTGTCGCGCTCTATCGTCGGCTCCCTCTTCAAGGGAGCTGGCACCGCCGTAGGCGGTGGCTGAGGGAGTAACAAGCGGTTTTTTTACTATGTTTCGCTCCCCCCGCCCCCTGCGGGGGGATTCCGTTTAAGGAAAGTCTTAAATACTGGAATCCCCCAGTCACGGCTACGCCGTGCCAGCCCCCTTTAACAAGGGGGCCTTTTGGAGCAGGACAGGGGCCTTCAAGCACCCAAGCCCCCCTTGTTAAAGGGGGGAGGGCCGCCGGGTGAAACCCGGTGGCGGGGGGATTCCCTTTACAGGAAATCTGTAGGGCGCGACGACCCCGGCGCGCCGTCCTCTGGCGGCGGGGGGTTCCATCAAACGAAACCGCTCAAGACAAGAGACTCCCCCCGTCACGGCTGTGCCGCGCCACCCCCCTCCTGGAGGGGGGCTTTTTTTCTGCCCGGGGGTCGGGGATTTTAACAAAAGCTTCACATTTCCCGCCTTGACAGGACCCGGGGCCTTCTGTATAATCATGACAGCCTGTCACATTACGACAACCTGTCACAAAAGGAGGGAGACTGTGCCCACCGCCACCTTTTTTCGACTGCCCGAGGAGAAGCGCGGGCGGCTGATCGACGCCTGCTGGGCGGAGCTGGCCCAGGTCCGCTTTACCGACGTGTCCATCAACCGGATCATCACCGCCGCCCACATCCCACGGGGCAGCTTTTACCAGTACTTCGACGACAAGGACGATTTGATCCGCTACTTATTGGAGGATATGCGGCAGTATTTCATCACGCTGCTGCGGGATATCCTGGTGGAAGCGAAAGGGGACCTGTTCGCCCTGCCCCTGACGGCCTACGACCGGTTTATCAGCCAGCGGGGAGACACCGACCCCATGCTGGCCCTGTTCATCCAGCTGGTGACCCTGAACAAGGGCCTTGACCTACAGAATTTCATCGGCGCTCCACAGAGCTTCCCCGGCGGGCGGCAGAGCTTTCTCCCCGACCCGCTGTGGGAGGTGGTGGACCCCGCCCTGCTGCGGCACAGCGGCCGGGAGTACGCCGAGCAGGTCTTTCATCTGGCCTGCGCGGTGCTGGCCTTCGCCATTGTGGAGACGCTGCGGGACCCATCCCAGTCCCCCCGGGTTCGGGAGCTGGCAAAAGAACGTGTGGACCTGCTCCGCTACGGCGGGGCGGCGGCCGGATATAAGGAGGAACTTACATGAAAAAACGGACCACAGCCCTTCTGCTGGCGGCGGCGCTGGCCTTGTCCCTGCTGGGCGTGACGGCCCTGGCGGCGGAGGGCGGACCCCTCCCGGCCGGCCAGGCCCAGCCGGCGGAGGAGCCGGGGGCGGCTCCCGCAGCGCAGCCAGAGGGCCAGGGGGAGGAGCCCTCCCCGGAGGGGGGCCAGCCCCCTGAGGAGCCGGTGGAGGAGTACATACCCGACCCGGTGGGGTCGCTCACCTTCGCCAACCTGGAGCGGCGGATGCGCGAGGGCAGCCTCCAGGTCATGTCCCTCCAGGAGAACATCGACATGCTGGAGGAGATCGACTACGACGTGCTGAAAGAGGACCTGCGCCAGCAGCTGAACCAGCTGGCCCAGGCCCAGTGGATGATGGTGCAGTTCGGGCAGAGCGGCACCCTGGCCTACGAGCGGATGGACCAGGCCTACGGCGCGGTCCGGGAGCAGTTCGACGCCATCAAGGACGGCGACATGCAGGCCGACAACGCCGACACCATCCGCCAGCTGAAAAACCTGCAAAACCAGATCGTCATGGCCGGGGAGGCCACCTACATCGCCCTGGTGGCCATGGAGCAGCAGGAGGGCGGGCTGGAGCGCCAGCTGGCCGCCCTGGACCGCCAGCTCACCGAGCTGGAGCTGCGCTATCAGCTGGGCCACATCTCCTCCATGGCCTTGAAGCAGGCCAAGGCGGGCCGGGCGGCCCTGGCCAGCGGCCTGGACACCCTGGGCATGAACCTGAACACCTACAAGGGCCAGCTGGAGCTGCTCATCGGGGCGGACATCACCGGCGGGATATCCCTGGGCGCCCTGCCCACGGTGGATCGGGAGTCCCTGGGGGCCATGGACCTGGACGCCGACCTGGAGTCGGCCAAGGCCAACAGCTGGGACCTCTACCAGGCCACCGAAACCTATAAGGATGCCCGGAAGGAGTACAACGACCACGGCGGCGAGTCGGGCCTGGAGTCCCACCCCAACAGCACCTCCTATAAGCAGGCCCGGCACACCTACTACAGCGCCAAGTACACCTATGACAACACCGTGCAGAACTTCGAGCTGGGGCTGCGCAACCTGTATTTGAAGGTGAAGGACAACCAGCAGGTGCTGGCCGCCGCCCGGACCGCCTTGGCGGCGGAGAAGGACAACTTCGCCGTGGCCCAGCTGAAGCACAGCCAGGGGAACCTGTCCCAGAACGCCCTGCTGGAGGCCCAGGACAAGGTGGCCGAAGCCCAGGAGAAGGTGTCCGGCGCGGAAAACGACCTGTTTTCCTCCTACAACACCTACCGCTGGGCCGTGGACTACGGTATTCTGAATTAAAGGAGACAGATCCATGAAGCAGAAAAGAATTTTTTCCCTGGCTGCGGCCGCCGCCCTGGCCCTCGGCCTGGCCGCCTGCCAGCAGCAGAGCGGCGGGGCGGACAGCTCCCAGGCGGGCGGCAGCCCCGCCGGCGTGGCCGTCCAGGTCCAGGAGGTGGAGGCGGACACCATCTCCACCGAGAACAAGGTGTCCGGCCGGGTGGCCACTGACGGCCAGGAGTCGGTCTTTGTGGCCGCCCAGGCCCAGTGCACCGCCCTCTATGTGGAGGTGGGTGACGCCGTCACCGCCGGCCAGGCCCTGTGCACCCTGGACATGGCCAGCACCCTGTCCTCCTACAACGCGGCCAGCATCAGCTATAACGCCGCCGTCCAGAGCTACCAGGACCAGGCGGCCATCTTCGACAAGCAGATCGCCCTGGCGGAGAAAAACGTCAGCGATTTGAAGGCCCTGTTTGAGATCGGCGCAGCCTCCCAGCTGGAGATCGACCAGGCGGAGCTGTCCCTCCAGACCGCCCAGGCCCAGCGGACCTCCACCCTGGCCCAGCTGGAAGCGGGGATGCAGAGCTATAAGTCCAACGTGGAGCAGCTGGCCGGCGTGCTGGAGAACGTGGACAGCCGGGGCAACGTCATCGCCCCCACCTCGGGCACCATCCTCTCCCTGAATGTGGCGGAGGGCAGCTATGTGGGGCCCACCGCCCCGGTGGCCGTCATCGACGGGGTGGACCTGCTGGAGGTGTCCGTCTCCGTCTCGGAGGCCCTGGTGCCCAAGCTGGCCCAGGGGGACGAGGTGGATGTAACGGTCAGCGCCCTGGACCTCAATCTGGTGGGGGTCATCAAGAAAATCGAGACTGCCGCCAACATGCAGACTAAGCTGTACAATGTAACCATCTCCATCCAGCAGGACGTGGAGGGGCTGATGTCCGGCATGTTCGCCGATGTGTCCTTCCGCACCAACACCTCCGCCGACACCATCGTCATCCCCACCGAAGCCATCCTCAGCAGCAACGACCTCCAGTACGTCTTTGTGGCGGAAAACGGCGCCGCCCGCTACGTGGAGATACAGACCGGCCTGACGGGCAATGGGGTCACCGAGGTCACCTCCGGCCTGAAAGCGGGGGACATGCTGGTGACGGTGGGCCAGGCCTATCTGTCTGACGGCGACGCGGTGCGGATCGTCTCCGGGGAGGGCTAACGTGGATAATATCGCGAAATTCTGCATCAAGCACAAGGTGACCACCCTAATGGCGGTGATCATGATCTCCATTTTCGGCGTGGTCTTCACCACCCAGCTGCAAATGGCCCTCCTCCCCGACATGGAGGCCCCCGCCGCCATCGTGATGTGCTACTACAACGGGGCCACCCCCACCGACATGGAGGAGCTGGTCACCCGCCCCCTGGAGTCGGCCATCATGTCGGTGTCCGGGGTGGACGGGGTCAGCTCCACCTCCTCCGACGGGGTGAGCCAGCTCCAGATCACCTATGTGGACGGCACCGACCTGGACATCGCCGCCACCAAGCTGCGGGAGCAGTTTGACCGCGTCACCCTGCCCGAAGGGGCCATGGACCCCATCATCATCAACATGAACATCGGCGACCTGATGCCCTCCGCCCTGGTCGCCCTCCAGGGGGAGGACCTGGCTTCCATCCAGGCCTTGGCCGAGGACACGGTGGCCCCCGCCCTGGAGCGGATCGACGGGGTGGCCCAGGTGGCCATCTCCGGCGGCGTGACCCAGCGGATCGCCGTGGAGGTGGACCCCACCCGGGCTTCCGGCTTCGGGCTGTCCAACTCCTACATCGCCCAGATACTCACCGCCGAAAACCTGCTCTTCCCCGGCGGCGACATGCGGAACGGCTCCCAGACCCTCACCGTCACCACCGACGCCAAGCTCCAGACAGTGGAGGACGTGGCCAACGTGATCATCCCCCTCCAGACCGGGGGGGCCGTCCGGCTGTCCGAGGTGGCCAGCGTGGTCCTGGAAGCGGAGGACCCGGAGTCCATCGCCAAGACCAACGGGGCGGCCTGCGTGGTGCTCCAGGTATCCAAGCAGTCCGGGGCCAACGAGGTGGCCACCGCCGACGCGGTGGTGGAGGAAATGGAGGAGCTCCACGCCAAAAACGGCGCGGTGGAGTACACCGTGCTGTACACCGCTTCTGACTACATCAACATGGCGGTAAACGCCGCCGTGCAGAATATCATCATGGGCGTGGTTCTGGCCGCCGTGGTGGTCTTCCTCTTCCTCCGGCGCTGGGGGGCCACCGCCACCATCGCCGTGTCCATGCCCGTGTGCATCCTCACGGTGTTCGTGCTGATGAACGTGTTCCACCTCACCCTGAACATGATGTCCCTGGGGGGCATCGCCATGGGCGTGGGCATGATCGTGGACAACTCCATCGTGGTGCTGGAGAACATCTACCGCTACTCCGCTGAGGGCCGGAGCCGCATGGAGTCCTGCGTGGAGGGCGCCAAGGAGGTCTTTACCTCCCTCACCGCGTCCACCCTCACCACCATAGCCGTCTTCCTGCCCTTAGGGCTGACCGGCGGCATGGCTGGGATGCTCTTCGACGACTTCTGCCTGACCATCTCCTTCCTGATCCTGGGCTCCCTGGTCATTGCCATCACCCTGGTGCCCCTGCTGTGCTACTTCCTGCTGGACGAGAAGAAGGTCCACCAGCACGCCCTGAAAAAGGCGGAGAAGAAGGCCCAGCGCCACGCCGCCGGAAAGGCGGGGCTGGGCCACCGTCTCAATGAGCTGTATACCCGGGTGCTGGGCTACTTCGTCCGCCATCTGTGGGTGGGGATGCTGGCCTCCGGGGCCCTGGTGGCCGTCTTCATCCTGGCCTGCGTGAACACCAAGATGGTGCTGATGCCCGCCATGGACCAGGGCATGGTGTCCATCAGCGTCAGCACCCCCGTCGGCTCCGAGGTGGAGGACACCGCCGCCATTGCCGACCGGATCGTGGACATTGCCATGGAGAACATCCCAGAGCTGGAGTCCATCTACCATCTGTCCGAGCCGGAAAATTCCTCCATCAACCTGGTGCTCACCGACAAGGAGAAGCGGGAGCGCGGCTGCGACGACATCGCCCAGTCCATGCGGGAGCTGATTCAGGACATCGCCGGCTGTGAGATCACCATCACCGCTTCCGACATGACCGCCCTGCTGGGCAGCGGCGCGGACATCAGCGTGGACATCACCGGAAACGACTACGAGACGCTGGCCATGATCGCCGACGACCTGGCCGCTCAGATATCCCAGCTGCCCGACGCGGTGGATGTGTCCACCTCCGAGGCCAAGGAGGTCAAACAGGTCACCGTCACCATGAACCGGGAGGCCGCTTCCCAGTACGGCCTTACCGCCGCTTCGGTGGGGGCCGCCGTGCGGTCCGAGCTGTCCGGCTCCACCGCCACCACCGTCACCATCAACAACAAGGAGCTGGACGTGGTGGTCCGGGGCGACGGCAAGGCGGCCGCCAGCCTGGACGCCCTGAAATCCATGGCCATCCCCTCCGCCTTCGGCGGGACGGTGCCCCTGTCCGCCGTGGCCGACGTGAATATCGTGCTGGCCCCCCAGAGCATCATCCGGGTGAACCAGTCCCGGCAGCTCTCCGTCACCGGCGGCACCATCAGCGGCGACACCACCGCCATCACCCGCCAGATCAACGCGATTCTGGACGGCTACGCCCTCCCAGACGGCTACACCGTGGCCATCTCCGGCGCCTATGAGGACATGATGGACAGCTTCGGCAACCTGCTGCTGGCCCTGGTGGTGGCCCTGGGTCTGGTCTACTTCGTGCTGGCTTCCCAGTTTGAGTCCTTCCTTATGCCGGTCATCGTCATGATGATCCTCCCCGTGGCCTTCACCGGAGCCCTGTTCGCCCTGCCCCTCACCGGCCGGGACCTGTCCATGATCTCCCTGGTGGCCCTGATTATGCTGGCCGGCACGGTGGTCAACTCCTCCATCATCCTGGTGGACTACATCCGCCAGCGCCGGGAGCAGGGGGAAAGCCGGGTGGACGCCATCCTCCACGCCTGCCCCCTGCGC
>JAAWNI010000105.1 GCA_022798855.1 Lawsonibacter sp.
AAACGGCAGATTCTGCTGTGCGCCGGCACCGGCTGCATCGCCGGCGGCTCGCTAAAGCTGTATGACTACTTTAAGGAGGAATGCACCCGCCGGGGGCTGGATGTCTACGTGGGCCTGACCCAGGAGGGCGAGGTGGAGGACGCCGCTGAACCCAAGGGGGACGGCGTCTATCTGAAAAAGAGCGGCTGCCACGGCTTCTGCGAGATGGGCCCCCTGGTCCAGATCGAGCCGGAGGGCATCCTGTACACCCATGTCCAGCTGGAGGACTGCGACGAGATCATTGAGAAGACCATCCTGAAAGGGGAGGTGGTGGAGCGGCTGCTCTACGAGCTGGAGGGGGTCAAGTACCCCAAGCACAGCGATATCCCCTTCTACCACCGGCAGCACCGGATCGTCCTGGAAAACTGCGGCACCACCGACGCCGAGGACATCGACGAGTACTTGGCCAAGGACGGCTACGCGGCCTTTGAAAAGGCCCTCTTTGAGATGACCGACGAGGCCATTTGCAAGGAAATCATGGACTCCGGCCTGCGGGGCCGGGGGGGCGGCGGCTTCCCCGCCGGGCGCAAGTGGGACAGCGTGCGCAAGCAGCCCAAGGGCAAGAAGTACGTGGTCTGCAACGGCGACGAGGGCGACCCCGGGGCCTTTATGGACCGCTCCATCATGGAGGGCAACCCCCACTCCATCATCGAGGGGATGCTCATTGCCGCCATCGCTGCGGGCAGCGACGAGGGCTATATCTACGTCCGGGCGGAGTACCCCCTGGCGGTGGCCCGGCTGAAAACCGCCATCGCCAAGGCCAGGGAGATGGGCCTGCTGGGGGACAACATCCTGGGCACAACGTTCTCCTTCCACCTCCACGTCAACCGGGGGGCGGGCGCCTTCGTCTGCGGCGAGGGCTCCGCTTTGACCGCGTCCATCGAGGGCAACCGGGGCATGCCCCGGGTCAAGCCGCCCCGGACAGTGGAGCACGGCCTGTGGGCCCAGCCCACGGTGCTCAACAACGTGGAGACTTTCTCCGCCGTCCCCCTGATCATCCGGAAGGGGTCGGCCTGGTTTAAGTCCATCGGCACGGAGAAGTCCCCGGGCACCAAGGCCTTCGCCCTGACGGGCAACGTGGTGAACACCGGCCTGATCGAGGTGCCCATGGGGGCCACCCTGCGGGAAATCATCTTCGACATCGGCGGCGGCATCAAGGACGGCAAAAAATTCAAGGCCGTCCAGATCGGCGGCCCCTCCGGCGGCTGTCTCACCGAGGAACACCTGGACATGCCCTTGGACTTCGACTCCCTGAAAAAGCTGGGGGCCATGATCGGCTCGGGCGGGCTGGTGGTCATGGACGAGGACACCTGTATGGTGGAGGTGGCCCGGTTCTTCATGAACTTCACCCAGAACGAGTCCTGCGGCAAGTGCGTCCCCTGCCGGGAGGGCACCCGGCGGATGCTGGAGATTTTGACCCGCATCGTCAACAATGAGGGCTCCCTGGAGGACCTGGACCTGCTGGAGGAGCTGTCCGCCACCATCAGCGAGACTGCCCTGTGCGGCCTGGGCCAGTCCGCCTGCAAGCCGGTGCAGAGCACATTAAAGTACTTCCGGGACGAGTACCTGGCCCACGTGGTGGACAAACACTGCCCCCACTGCAACGGCCGGAAAAAGGTGCTGCAAATTGATCCGGAGCTGTGCAAGGGCTGCGGCAAGTGTATGCGCCAGTGCCCCATGGAGGCCATCTCCGGACAGATCCGGATGCCCCACGTTATCGACACGGAAAAATGTATCAAATGCGGCGCGTGCTGGGGCTGCTGCCCCTTCGGTGCCATTCGGGAGGAGTGAGCGGCATGGCAAAGGGAATCATGTACATCGACGGCCAGCGGGTGCCTTTCGACGGGGAAGCAAACGTGCTGTCCGTAATCAGAAAAGCGGGCATCGAGATGCCCACCTTCTGCTATTACTCCGACCTTTCGGTCTACGGAGCCTGCCGCATGTGCGTGGTGGAGGATGAGCGGGGGAAGATTGAGACCTCCTGCTCCATGCAGCCCCGGGACGGGCTGAAAATCAAGACCAACACCGCCCGGCTGCTGAAGCACCGGCGGATGATTCTGGAGCTGATGCTGGCCTCCCACAACTGCAGCTGCACCACCTGCGAGAAGAGCGGCGACTGCCACCTCCAGGCCCTGGCCGTCCAGTTCGGCATCCACCGGGTCCGCTTCGGCGACAGCCGGGAGGAGAAGGAGCTGGATATGTCCAGCCCCGCCGTCATCCGGGACCCCAGCAAGTGCATCCTCTGCGGCGACTGCGTCCGGGTCTGCGGCGAGAACATCGGGATGCATATCATCGACTTCGCCCACCGGGGCTACAATATGCGGGTCATGCCCGCCTTTGACCGGAACCTGGACCAGACCCACTGCATCAGCTGCGGCCAGTGCTCCGCCGTCTGCCCCACCGGCGCGATCACCGTAAAGAACCAGATCGGCGACGCCTGGCGGGCCATCCACGACCCCGACAAGCGGGTGGTGGTGCAGATCGCCCCCGCCGTCCGGGTGGCGGTGGGCGAGGCCTTCGGCCTGGCCCCGGGCCAGAACGCCCTGGACCAGCTGGTCACCGCCTTGAAGCTGATGGGGGTGGACGAGGTCTACGACACCACCTTCGGCGCCGACTTCACCACCATCGAGGAGGGCTCCGAGTTCCTCCAGCGGCTGGAGCGGGGCGGGCCCTTCCCCATGTTCACCTCCTGCTGCCCCGCCTGGGTGAAGTATCTGGAGAACGAGAACCCCAAATATCTCAAGCATATCTCCACCTGCAAGTCCCCCATGCAGATGTTTGCCTCCATTTTGAAGGACAAGTACGCCCAAAAGGACCAGGAGGACGGCCGCTCCACCTACCACATCGCCATCATGCCCTGCACGGCCAAGAAGATGGAAGCCGCCCGGCCGGAGTTCCTCCAGCCCGACGGCTCCCCGGCAGTGGACCTGGTGCTCACCACCAAGGAGGTCATCAAGATGGTTCAGGAGTCGGGCATCCAGCTGACCAAGCTGGAGTACGAGTCCCCCGACCTGCCCTTCGGCCTGGGCTCCGGCGCGGGCACCATCTACGGCACCACCGGCGGCGTGGCCGAGGCGGTAGTCCGGTTCTGCCTGCCCGACAAGTCTAAAAACGTGCTCCGTGAGCTGAAATACTCCCCCCTGCGGGGCAACCGGGCCATCCGGGTGGCCGTGGTCAAGGTGGGGGACCGGGACGTCCATCTGGCCATCGTCCACGGCCTGGCCAACGCCCAGAAGCTGCTCCAGGAGATCGAAGCGGGCAACGCCTATTTCGACCTGGTGGAGGTCATGACCTGCCAGGGCGGCTGTGTGGGCGGCGCGGGCCAGCCCCACGCCATGAAGCAGGACAAGGATGACCGGGCCGAGGGCCTGTACGCCCTGGACCGCTCCGCCCCCTTCAAGCGGGCCGAGCGCAACCCGGTGGTGGGGGCCTTCCTCAAGGACTACTCCGAGGAGCACTGCCACGAGCTGCTCCATGTGGACTATGTGAAGGAGTAATCTATTTTAGCATTGGAGGTATTGGCATATGGGAGCATTCGAACAGTATGATGCCCGTATATCCAGAGTCATGGCCAAAATAGAGTCAATGCAGGATAAAAAGTTTCAGATTTGCGTGGGAGGATGGCCCCCTCAGTGGAAACCGCCGCTGACAGAGGAGGACGTTGCCGCTTTCGAGACAGAGAAAGGCATCCGCCTGCCCGAGGATTACCGCCGGTTCATCACTACTGTGGCCAGCTCCGGAAGCCAGCCCTTCTACGGCCTGGAGCCCCTCTCTCAGGAGGACTGCAAGGCGGAATTCCCCTTCCCCTACACCCTGGACCGCATCCTCTATTTCCTCTATATGACCGGGGAGGAGATGGACACGTTCTATGATGAGGACGCCCCCTTTACCGCCGACCACGGACTGCTGCCCCTGTGCACCGAGGGAGACGGGATGGACAGCGTCCTGGTGGTCAACAGCGACGACCCGGATACTTACGGCACTGTCTGGTATTTTGACTTGGCCAACGACTTTGGGACAGCTCCCATGCGGGACCCCAACACCGGGAAGCCCTTCCACTTTCTGGACTGGCTGGAGTACTGGGCCGACCGGACCGCCGGCCTGGGGGAGCGGGATTATTTCCAGTTTATGGAGACGGTCCGGATTCCGCCCCCTCCCGACAACCCCGATATCATGGGGCGGAAAATGGGCTGGATTAAATAAAAACCGGCGATAAAAGGCAGGAGCGGCAAGGTATTTCACTTTGCCGCTCCTCTTTTGTCATTGCAGTAAATGCTGGATGTCCTCCAGCTCATGCCTGCCGTGGGTCAGCAGGGCCTGGGGGGATTGGATGATGGACCGCCGCATGTCCTCTAAGAGGGTGCTGGCAGTGGCGGTATCCCGCACCGGACCGCCCCCCTTGACGCTGATGTACTGCTGGACGGTATTCAAGCTGTTGTAGTTCTGCTCCAGCTGGCTGTACAGCATGTTGTACACGCCCCGAATCTGGGATATCCAGCGGCGGTCCGCGTCCAGCACCGACTGGGCGAACTGGACGCCCTCCGGCGTCGCCAGGTCCATGCCGTCCAGGCGCAGGGCCTTGGCGGACAGCTGGAACTGGGGCAGCGTGACGGTGTCCTCCCCCATATCCAGGGGGATGCCCGTCTGGGTGGACAGCTTGGCTTCCCCGATGTCCGCCCCGCCGGACACCAGGACCCGGCCGCAGCCACCGAAAAGGCAGGAGCCGATGTCCCCGCCGGGGCCGCCCGCCGCCCGCAGGATGCGGGCGGTGCCGGTAATCAGGATGTTGCCGCACTCCCCCTGGACCCCGGCCCCGATGGCGGCGGCGTGGTGGAGGGCCACAGCGGTCACGCTGCCGCCGTGGATGGTGATGTCCCCCACCGCGGCGCCCAGCGCCCCGCCAATGCCGGCTCCGCCGCCCTTTCCGCCGGTGGAGTCCACCACGCCGCCGATGATGGTGATGGAACCCATAAAGCCGTGCTTCCCCGCGCCGATGCCCGCGCCGCCCCCTGAACCGGAAGCGGTGATGGCGCCGCCGTAAATGGTGATCTGGCTGGCCTGGTCCCGGCCTCCGCCGCTGTCCCGGCCGATGCCCGCCCCACCGGCGCCGCCGGTGGCGGTGAGGGCTCCGCTGTCGTGGGGGTCCTCGCAGTCGATGCTGAGGGAGGTCCCCTCGCCCAGGGATATCCCGGCGCAGCCGGAGCCGCTTTCAAAGAGGTTGCGGGTCCCGTTCTCCAGAATCAGGGCCACCTTGTTCTCCCGGCCCAGGTCGAAGGCCCTGCCGGAGGACACCCGGCAGACCACGCCGTTCAAGGCCAGCTTCAGCCGGCCAATCTGGTCCGCCAGGGCGATTCTGCCGCTGAACGGGGACTGATTGGCGTCCGTCCCGGCGCCGCCGGAGATGGCTGTCACCTGGTTTGACAGGATGCGCAGGGTGTGCGTCTCCTCCTCATAGACCCAGTCCCGGCCGTCCTCGCCCCCCGTGATGGTGAAGGGGTTGGGGTACAGGGACACTGGCTCGAAGGCGTTGGCGTACTGGCTCCAGCGCAGATAGGCGTACCGGGACTGGAGCCGGCCGGACCCGTCCTTTCCCCGGAACATCAGGGTGTGGATGGGCGCGCCGTGGGAGGGGTCCCCCTTCTCCAGCCACAGCCGCATGGGGTCGCCGTTGAGCAGGGCCAGCTTGGTCTGCCTGCCGTCGATGGCGATGGCGGAAACGCTCTTCCAGCCGGGCAGGAGGGCCTTCCACACCACATCCAGGGGCTCCAGGGCAACTCCGTCGGGGGCGTGGACATTGCCCGCCCGGGCCGCAAAGGAAGCAGCCCCCTCCAGGAGGACGGGGATGGCCAGGGGCTTGGAGGGGGAGCCCTCCCCCTCGCCCGGCTCCTCCACCGCTACCGCGCCCCCCGTCAGGCGGAGGGTATTGGAGCCGTTGGCTTGGAGCAGGCCCAGCCGCAGCAGCCCGCCGCCGCCCAGAGTCAGGCTGGAGCCCTCTTTCAGAAGGACCTCGGCCAGGCGGTTCCCGCCGGCGGTGAGAAGCTGGGCCATGGCGGTATCGACGATGAGCTTGGCGGCGTCCAGGTTTTGGAGCGTCACTGTTCCGGAGCCGGTGATCAGCACCGTCAGCGCCCCGGGAGCCGCCCCCGTTCCCTGGATGGCCACGTCCGCCGTCCCCCCGACGGTGAGCACGCCTTTCTCGGCCTGGAAGGACACGCTGGAGAGGTCCTGCCCCGTCACCTGGGCCTGTTTCAGCTCCATGACGGCGTTGGAGGGGGAAGCGGTTTCCACGCCCTCCCCCTCCCCCGCCCCTGCCGCCGCCGGCTGTTCCAGCGGGGCCCCGGGGCCTTGGGAGGTAGTCAGCAGCCCCATGAGCAGCTCCAGGTTGGAGCCCTCCAGCCCGGCGAGGAGGGCCAGCAGGGGGGAGTTTGGGAAGAGGAGGGAGCCGCCATCGGCCAGGAGGAGATTCACCAGAAAATCCTTGAGCCCCGGGGCGGAGCCTCCCATAAACTGGGCCTGGAAGTCGTCGAGGCTGGTAAACTCCCCCCCGGTCAGCGTCTCAATGGCCTCGTCCAGGGGGACGCCCTCCCCGATTTTATACAGCAGCTGCCGCAGGCCCTCCAGGGCCTTCTGGGGGTCCAGGCCCTGGGAGAGGTCGCAGCCGGAAATGACCGCGCCCAAATACAGAGAAGCCAGCGTCCCCGTGACAGGACAGCGCTCCGGGGGGTGGTTTTGGAGCGCTGCCAGGATTTCCTCCGCGCTGGCGGTCTTATCCAGCCCCAGCTCCGCTAAAATCTGGTCAGCGCTGGGTATGGCCTGTGTGATCCCCAGGGTCAGCCAGTCGGGGAGCTCCCCCTCCCCCTTGGCGGCCATCTCGCCCATAAGGGAGCTTAGCAAGGCGGCCGCTTCCCCGGTAAGCCCCATGTCTCCGTCCAGAAACAGCGGCTTGCCGCCAGCGGTGGCGCTGCCGATGATGCGGTCGATGTCCTCCAGAAGGCCCTCCAGCTCGGCCTGGAGCGGGGCGCGGTCGGAGCGGCCGGCCGACCGGCGGAGCAGGTCCTCCAGGCGGTCCAGGCCGCTGTCCACCTCGGTGAGGACGGACTCCCCCCCTTGGAGGGTCCGGCGGCTCTCCCGGATGCGGCCCTCCGCCTGGCTGACCCTGGCCATCAGCTGCCGCAGGGTGTCTGAGATGGTGTCTGCCGCCGATTTGACCCCCTGCTGGCTCTGACTGACGCCGCTCTGCTTGGCCGTCTTCCCCACAGTCTGAAACTGGGGCGGGGTGAACCCTCTGTTTCTGCGAATTGTCAGCTCGCCCATTCCTGGCGCCTCCTTTCGCTTTTCTATCTATAAATATCGGCAAAGGGGCGGGAAAAATAACAACTGTTCCGGGGAGCGGCAAAAGAAAACCGCAGGCAAAAGCCCCCCCTGGAGGGGGGCACGGCAAAGCCGTGACGGGGGGAGTTTTGATGAAACAAAGTTGTATAGTCGACGCACTTGAGAAGAGGTAAAAAGGAGGGGAGGAAAAATGGCGCAGGGCAAGGCGGAGGATGCAGGCGGGCTGACGCCCGCCAAAGACGA
>JAAWNI010000106.1 GCA_022798855.1 Lawsonibacter sp.
TTTTTCTCCACATTGTCCAGCCGGACCGTGAGCTTCTGATAGGCCGTAACAAAGGCTGTAACAATACCCGCCAGCAGGAGGAAGCCGACCACAAGGTAGGCCATTTCTCCAATCAGCATCCCGAGCCAGCCCAACAGTACCACAGCGGGGATGGCGCAGAGGAACATAATCAGCAGTACGGTCCCAAACATGTCATTCTCCTCTCGGGCCTCAGTCCAGCGCCCCCTCAATGGCGGACAACAGGTCGCCGGGGTGGAAGTCGGTTTTGTTCCGGCCAGGAATAAGGAGGGAATAGTGGGCCTCCCAGGGGCCGCTGGCGCTGGCCCTGTCCGGATGGACGAACTCCCCCCGTTTTTCGGGGTGGGGCTGCTCGATCTCCTGGACCACGCAGGAGAAGGGCTCCCCCCGCGCCGGAATGCAGGTGACTGACGCCCCCTTGCGCACCTCGCCGCCGGCCACCTGGCCGACGACCACGCATCCCCCCGCCCGCATGGCGAAGACGTCCTCTATGGTGAAGGAAAAGCCCTCCGATGCCTGGGGTTTCTTTTTTCCAAATCCAAACAGGCCCATCAGTCCAGCGCCCCCTCAATGGCGGACAACAGGTCGCCGAACTCCTCAAAGGCGGGCAGCTCGGGGTGGGCGGCCTTGATGGCGTCGGTGGACTTGAACAGGAAGCCCGCCTTGCTGGCCTGGATCATCCCCAGGTCGTTGAAGCTGTCCCCAGCGGCGATGGTGTCGTAGCCGATGGACTGCAAAGCCTTCACGGTGGTCAGCTTGGACTTCTCGCAGCGCATCTTGTAGCCGGTGATCTCCCCGTCCTCCCCCACCTCCAGTGTGTTGCAGAAGATGGTGGGCCAGTTGAGCTTTTCCATCAGGGGCTTGGCAAACTGCTCAAAGGTGTCGCTGAGGATGAGCACCTGGGCCTCGGACCGGAGTTTGTCCAGAAATTCCCTGGCCCCGGGCAGGGGGTCGATGGTGGCGATGGTGGCCTGTATCTCCTTCAGGCCCAGGCCGCGCTCCTTCAAAATGCCCAGCCGCCACTGCATCAGCTTGTCGTAGTCCGGCTCGTCCCGGGTGGTGCGGCGCAGCTCGGGAATGCCGCTGGCTTCGGAAAAGGCGATCCATATCTCAGGGACCAGCACGCCCTCCATGTCTAAGCATACGATGTTCATATTCGTCTCCCTCTCTATTTTATTGTAGGGGCGGCCTTGCTAAAGGGGGCTGGCACCGCCGTCAGGCGGTGACTGGGGGATTCCGTTCAATCGAGAGCACTCCTGTAATAGAATCCCCCCGCCACTTCGTGGCCCTCCCCCCTTTGACAAGGGGGCTTTCCGCCTGCGGGCGGGACGGGGGTTTACCCCTCCCGCCCCTGCTTCCGGCGCAGGTTGGTGAGGAAATTGTCCATCCGGGCCACGGCTTCAGCGATGTCCTTCATGGAAGCGGCGTAGCAGGCCCGGACAAAGCCCTCGCCGCCGGGCCCGAAGGCGGAGCCGGGAATAACGGCCACCTTCTCCTCCAGAAGGAAGCGCTCACAGAACTCCTCCGAGGCCAGGCCGGTGGAGCGGATATCCGGGAACACGTAGAAGGCCCCCTTGGGCTCGAAGCAGGGCAGGCCGATGCGGTTGAGGTTCTCCACCAGATACCGGCGGCGGCGGTCGTACTCCTCCCGCATGTGCTCGATGTCCACGTCGCCGCTGCGCATGGCTTCCACGGCGGCGTACTGGCTGGTGGTGGGGGCGGACATGATGCCGAACTGGTGCAGCTTGGTCATGGCGGCGATGACCGGCTTGGGGGCGCAGACGTAGCCCATCCGCCAGCCCGTCATGGCGTGGCTCTTGGAGAAGCCGTTGACCACCACGGTGCGGTCGTACATGTCGGTGAGGTTGGCCAGGGAGACGTGCCGCCGGCCGTAGGTCAGCTCGGCGTAGATCTCGTCGGAGATGACCATGATATCGGTCCCCCTCAGCACCTGGGCGACGGACTCCAGGTCCTTCCGGTCCATGGTGCCCCCAGTGGGGTTGGAGGGGAAGGGCAGCACCAGCACCTTGGTCTTGGGGGTGATGGCCGCTTCCAGCTCCTCGGGGGTGAGGCGGAACTGGTTCTCGGATTTCAGCTCCAGATATTTGGGCACGCCCCCCGCCATCTCGGCCAGCGGGCCGTAGCACACGAAGGAGGGGGTGGGGACGATTACCTCGTCCCCCGGCTCCACCATTACCCGCAGGGCCAGGTCGATGGCTTCGCTGCCGCCGACGGTGACCAGGATCTGGCTGGCGTAGTCGTACTGGAGGTCAAACCGGCGGTTGAGGTAGGCGGCGATCTCCCGGCGCAGCTGGAGCATGCCGGCGTTGGAGGTGTACTTGGTGCGGCCCCGCTCCAGGGAGTAGATGCCGGCGTCCCGGATGTGCCAGGGGGTGACGAAGTCCGGCTCGCCGATGCCCAGGGAGATGGCATCAGTCATCTCCTCCAGAATGTCAAAGAACTTCCGGATGCCGGAGGGCTTGATGTTCTGTATCTTTTCATTGAGGATTTTGTCGTAATTCATACGAAGATGTACTCCCTTTCCTCCGGGTCCTGGGGGCGGAACACCAGATGCTTCTCTTTATACTTTTTCAAAATGAAGTGGGTGGCCGTGCCTGTGACCCCCTGGATAGGGGCCAGCCGCTGGCCCACGAACTGGGCCACCTCCCGGAGGGTGCGGCCTGAGATGATGACGGTCAGGTCGAAGGAGCCGCTCATCAGATACATGCTCTCCACCTCGTCGTACTGGTAGATGCGCTCGGCGATGCGGTCAAAGCCGTCCTTGGACTGGGGGGTGACGTTCACCTCGATCAGGGCGGTGACCGTCTCCTTGCGCACCCGGTCCCAGTCGATGATGGCCTGGTAGCCCAGAATGGTCCGGTCCTCCTCGTAGCCCTTGACGGCGGCCCTGGCTTCCTCCTCCGGGACGCCCGCGGCGGCGGCCAGCGCCGAAATCGGCATCGTGCAGTCCTGCTCCAGCAGTTCCAGCAGCTTTTCCATAGCGGTTCCTCCTCAGCTTGAATATCAATCGGTACTTTATCAGGTTATATTATACACGGTCCGACAGAGAAAAACAATCCCAAACGCGAAATTAGCGCCTGTTTGGTAAATTAGGGATTTTTCGCCAGACGCGGGGGTAAAACCCTATTGTTAGGGCTTGTTTGAAAAATGTCAATATGCCCAAGCGGCGGTCTTTTTTCCGCCATACTGCCCCAATTTTTATTGAAATACATCCAGTATTCCTGCAAAAAATTGTGTTTGTCTGGCGAAAAATTCCTCATCGTTGTGCATATTTCCATTTTTCAAACAGCGCCTAAAAAAACCTGTCCCCCGGAAGAAAAATATGGTATAGTGGAGGAAAACCAAAAGAGGTGAACGCATATGTACAAAGTGGACCTGAACAGCGACCTGGGCGAGAGCTTCGGCGCCTACAAAATCGGGATGGACGAAGCGGTGATTGCCCATGTCTCCTCCGCCAACGTGGCCTGCGGCTTCCACGCCGGGGACCCCCTGGTGATGGAGAAGACGGTGGCCGCCTGCAGGGCCGCCGGGGTGGCGGTGGGCGCCCACCCGGGCTTTCCCGATGTGATGGGCTTCGGCCGGCGGAACATGGCCTGCTCCCCCAAGGAAATCAAGGCCTATGTCCAGTACCAGGTGGGGGCCCTGCTGGCCTTTACCGCCGCCCAGGGGGTGGAGCTCCAGCACGTCAAGCCCCATGGGGCGCTGTACAACATGGCGGCCAAGGACTTTGACCTGGCCCTGGCCATCGCCCAAGGGGTGGCCGCCGCTGCTCCAAAGGCAATCCTTCTGGGGCTGGCTGGGAGCAAACTGCTGGAAGCCGGCCGCCAGGCGGGGCTGCGGGTGGCCAGCGAGGTCTTCGCCGACCGGGCCTATCAGGCCGACGGCTCCCTGGTCCCCCGAAGCCAGCCCGGCGCGGTGATCCACGACCGGGAGGAAGCCATCTCCCGCACCCTGCGCATGGTTACCCGGGGCACGGCCACCGCCATCACCGGCGAGGAGGTGCCCATCGACGCCCACTCCATCTGCGTCCACGGGGACAACCCCTCGGCGGTGGAGTTCGTCCAGGCCATCCGGGCCCGGCTGGAGGGGGAGGGGGTCGCCGTGGCCCCCATCTCCCAGATCGTATGAGGGGAGGGCGCCTATGGACGGGGTCAGATTTCTGCTGACGGGGGATACCTCCCTCAGCGTGGAGTTTGGAGACGAGATCAGCGAGGCTATCAACGCTAAAATCCGCGCCTTCCAGATCGCCCTGGGGGACAGCGGCATCCCCGGCATCGTGGAGGCGGTGCCCACCTACCGCTCCCTCATGGTCCACTACGACCCGGAAGCCATCCGGTACGCCCCCCTGGCGGAGCGGCTGCGCGGGCTGCTGGGCCGGCTGGACCAGATTGCCATCCCCCCCAGCCAGGTGCTGGAGATCCCCGTCCTATACGGCGGGGAGATGGGCCCAGACCTAGAGTTTGTGGCACAGCACGCCGGCAAAACCCCGGAGGAAGTGGTGGGCATCCACACCTCCGCCGACTACCTCATCTACATGCTGGGCTTCACCCCCGGCTTCGCCTACCTGGGCGGGATGAGCGGGGAGATCGCCGCCCCCCGCCTGGAGACGCCCAGGGTGAAGATTCCCGCCGGCTCGGTGGGCATCGCCGGCTCCCAGACCGGCGTGTACCCCATCGACTCCCCGGGGGGCTGGCAGCTCATCGGCCGCACCCCCGTGCGGATGTACGACCCGGAGCGGGAGCCGCCCATCCTCCCCCAGGCGGGCCAGTATATCCGGTTTTACCCCATCGACCGGGCGGAATTTGACCGCATTTCCGCCCTGGGCAGCGGCTATGCCTGCTCCGCCCACCCTAGAGGGGAGGTGGGGGCATGAGCATCACCGTGCTGAACCCCGGCCTGCTCACCACCGTGCAGGACATGGGCCGGGTGGGCTATCAGCAGTTCGGGGTGTCCGTGTCCGGGGTGATGGACCCCCGGTCCGCCGCCCTGGCCAACATCCTGGCGGGCAACGACATGGGGGAGGCGGTGCTGGAGTGCACCATGATGGGGCCAAAGCTCCGCTTTGACCGGGCCTGCGTGATCGCCATCACCGGCGGCGACCTGGGCCCCACCCTGGACGGCCAGCCTATCCCCGGCTACAGGGCGCTGGCCGTCCGGGCTGGGCAGGTCCTGGGCTTCACCGCCCCCAAAACCGGCTGCCGGGCCTTTATCGCCTTCTCCGGCGGGCTGGACATCCCCCTGGCCATGGGGAGCCGGTCCACCGATTTAAAGGCCAAGCTGGGCGGGCTCCAGGGCCGCAGGCTGGAGAAGGGGGACGCCATCGGCTTCCGGTCCCCCGTGGAGGCGCTGCCCCGGATGGCGGACAGGGCCCTCCGGCCGGAGTTCGCCCCCCAGCCGGTGTACACCCTCCGGGCGGTGCTGGGCCCCCAGGACGACGCCTTTACCCAGGACGGCCTTCGGACCTTCCTCACCGGGGCCTACACCGTCACCCCGGAGTTCGACCGCATGGGCTGCCGCCTGAGCGGCCCCGCCATCCAGCACAGGCAGACGGCGGACATTATCTCCGACGGCATCGCCTTCGGGGCCGTCCAGGTGCCCTCCTCCGGCGCGCCCATCATCATGCTGGCCGACCGCCAGACCACCGGCGGCTACACCAAAATCGCCAATGTGATTACCGCCGACTTCCGCATCCTGGCCCAGCTGAAGGCCGGGGACAAGGTCCGCTTTGCGGAGGTATCGGTGGAGGAGGCCCAGAACATCCTCCTGGCCCGGCGCGCCGCCCTGAACGCCATCCGCTCCATATGAAAACATAGGCCCAGGCGCTTTCACGCCTGGGCCTTTATCTATCTCTTTTCCGCCCCCACCGCCAGCAGGGCCAGCCCCAGAACCAGCAGGACCGCCGGGGTGGCGAAGTCCAGCAGCCAGGGGTTCGCAGCCTGGGGGAGCACCCAGCGGCACAGCGCCCCGAAGGCCGGGGATGCCGCGGCGGTAATCAGGGCGGCCGCCCCCGCCTTCCCCCATGGCCCGGCCCGCAGATACCGGAGGCAGAGGAAGTAGGCCCACAGGAAGGCCACCCCCAGCGCCGCCAGAGGAAAGCCTACCCCCACCAGCCAGCCGCCGCCGGTAAAGCCGTGGACCACCGCCAGCAGCGGAAAGACCCACACCGACGCCAGGGCCACGCACAGGGGCAGAACATTTTTCCCATAAAACCGCCAGATGGCCCACCACCCCCAGGGCAGGGCAAGGCTCATCCCGGTGATGGCCAGACCGCCCAGCAGCCAGCGGCCGCCGGCAAAGCGCCAGCAGGCCAGCAGCAGGAGCATCAGGCAGAGCGTGGCCGCCCCCAGGCAGAGGGCTGCCCTCTCCCGGCGGACCATCCAGGGCAGGTTGGTGAAGCAGAAGGCCAGGGCCAGGGCAGCCAGCACGATCCAGGACCAGTCCAGCCTGTGAAAGAGGGCCAGCTCACAGACCAGGCAGGCCGGGGCCGCGATCAGATAGCCTGCCAGGCAGAGCCGGCGGAAGCCCAGGGCCGCCGCCTTGCACACCGCCGCCGCCCGCTCCTGGGCGTGGGCCTGGTGGTCGTCGCAGGCGGTGAAAAACTCATGCTCCGAAATACCCAGCTCCCGGCAGATGGACGTGACCAGGGAGACGTCGGGATAGGACAGATTCCGCTCCCATTTGCTCACGCTGGACTCGGTGACAAACAGCCTTCCGGCCAGCTCCTTCTGGGTCATCCCCACCTCCAGCCGCTTTTTCCGGATGTACTCGCCAAAGGGTCTTTTCTCTTCCATGTGGATACCTCCTGTGGGATTTGAGTGGACGGCTCCGGTCGAACCGCCGCCCCCACTTTAAAGCCAGCAGGTGAAAATGTCAAGAAAACAGCCCGTTTTTCCCACTCGACCAGCAGTCGAGTGGGAATTTTGTTCTAGGCGCTGTTTAAAAAATGGAAATATGCCCAACGGCGAGAAATTTTTTCGCCAGACGAAGCCAATTTAACGCAGGAATACTGGATGTATTTCAAGGAAAATTGGCAAAGTATGGCGGAAAAAGAGCCGGTGCTTGGGCATGTTGACATTTTTCAAACAAGCCCTAATAAACAGCAAAAAGCGGCCATTGCGGCCGCTTTCGCTTTGATATCAGACAGACTTGGGGGCTTCCCCGCCGAATGCCTCGAGGACCTGGGCAGTCTCGGCCCGCTTCTCCTCAATGGCCTCCTTCAAGATCATATCCTTGACCTTCATGAGCCGGATGGTGTTGGAGCGCTCGTTCTCGTCCAGCTTCATGGTGATATACTTGATGTTGGCCTGCATCTCGGGGATCTTCACATACTCCAGGGCGTTGACCCGGCGGCGGGTCTTCTCGATCTCCTCCGCCAGAAGCTGGGAGGTCTTTTCGACCTCCGCCAGCCGGAGCATGTCGGACAGCACCCGGGACAGGGCGTCCACCGCGTCGTCCAGCTCGCCGCTGGTCTGGGCGAAGCCGTAGGGGTAGACCTCGCCCGGGTCCTGGCTGCTGGTGCGGAATTGGTACTG
>JAAWNI010000107.1 GCA_022798855.1 Lawsonibacter sp.
CGCCAAGGCCTCCAACGCCGGCGGCGTGGCGGTGTCCGCCCTGGAGATGAGCCAGAACTCCATGCGCTTCTCCTGGACCTTCCAGGAGGTGGACGACCGTTTGAAGCAGATCATGACCGACCTATACCACAACGCTTCCCAGGCCGCCGAGCGGTTCGGCATGAAGGGCGACCTGGTGGCGGGCGCCAATATTGCCGGCTTCCTGAAGGTGGCCGACTCCATGCTGGCCTACGGCCTGGTGTAAGGAGGGACCTCTATGAATAACTACGCGGCCCGGGTGCTGGAGCGGCTCCGCCGGAAGTACCCCAGCGAGACAGAGTATCTCCAATCGGTCCAGACCTGGCTGGAGATGATCGACCCCGCCCTGGACGACCCCCGCTATGAGAAGCTGGACCTGCTCACCCGCATGGTGGAGCCTGAGCGGATGGTCACCTTCCTGGTGCCCTGGGTGGACGACCAGGGGAATGCCCACACCAACCACGGCTACCGGGTGCAGTTCAACAGCGCCATCGGCCCCTACAAGGGGGGCCTGCGGTTCCACCCCTCGGTGAACGAGAGCGTGGTGAAATTCCTGGGCTTTGAGCAGACCTATAAAAACGCCCTCACCGGCCTGCCCATCGGCGGGGCCTCCGGCGGCTCCGACTTCGACCCCCGGGGGAGGAGCGGCCGGGAGATCATGCGGTTCTGCCAGTCCTTTATGAACTCCCTCTACCGCTACATCGGCGCGGACACCGACATCCCCGCCGGCGACATCGGGGTGGGGGCCAAGGAGATCGGCTACCTCTATGGCCAGTACAAGCGCCTGCTGGGCAAGGCGGAGAGCTCCGCCCTGACGGGCAAGGGCCTCACTTACGGCGGCAGCAAGGTCCGCCTGGAAGCCGCCGGCTCCGGCACCGTCTATTTCCTGGACCGGATGGTCACCAGCCACGGGGACGCCCTGGCGGGCAAGGCCATCGCCGTGTCCGGCTTCGGCAACATGGCCTGGGGCGTGTGCCGCAAGGCGGCGGAGCTGGGGGCCAAGGTGGTCACCCTCTCCGGCCCGGACGGCTATGTCTATGACCCCGACGGGGTGGCCGGCCAGGAGAAGCTGGACTTCCTCCTGGAGATGCGGGACAGCGGCAAGGACAAGGTCTCCGCCTACGCCAGAAAGTTCGGGGTGGAGTTCTTCCCCGGAAAGAAGCCCTGGGAGGTCAAGGCCGACGTGGCCATCCCCTGCGCCACCCAGAACGAGCTGGACGTGGAGGACGCCATCTGCATCCTGGCCAACGATGTGCGCTACTATGTGGAGGGGGCCAACATGCCCGCCACCGCCGAAGCCATGAAGCTGCTCCGGCTCAGCCCCAAGGTGCTCACCGCCGGGGCAAAGGCTTCCGGCTCCGGCGGCGTGGCGGTGTCCGCCCTGGAGATGGCCCAAAACTCCATCCGCTACAACTGGAAGCGCTCCGAGGTGGACGAGAAGCTGCGGCAGATTATGAGCGCCATCTATGACGCTTCCGCCGACGCGGCCAAGGAGTACGGCCTGGGGGACGACCTCATCGCCGGCAACGACATCGCCGCCTTCAAGAAAATCTCCGAAGCCATGATCGCGCAGGGACTGTAAAGGAATATTGTTTTATAAGTGGCGCGCCGGTGGGTGCGCCACTTTTGACTGATGGAGCTCCTCTTTGACGGAATCCCCCCGCCTCCTTCGGCGGCCCGCCCACTTTTGGCAGGGGGGCTTTGAGGGCTCCCTCTATGCGGGAAGGCGGCTAAAAATCCATCGAAAACGGTCTGACAATAAAAAATTTAGGGCCGGTCAAATCCGTATGAAAGACCTCCCTACGGAGATACTGGAAATACAGTATCGAGAGGTGGGGAGGTCTATGTCATGCAGCACAAAGTTGAGATATGCGGGGTGAACACCGCCAAGCTGAAGGTGCTGAAAAGCAGCGAGACACAGGCGCTTCTTCTGCGGGCCAAGGCGGGGGACGCGCAGGCCCGGGAGGAACTGATTGCCGGCAATCTGCGGCTGGTGCTGTCGGTGATCCAGCGGTTCACCAACCGGGGGGAGAACGCCGACGACCTGTTCCAGGTGGGGTGCATCGGCCTGATTAAGGCCATCGACAACTTCAACACCGACCTGGATGTGAAATTCTCCACCTACGGCGTGCCCATGATCGTGGGGGAGATCCGCCGCTATCTTCGGGACAACAGCACGATGCGGGTATCCCGGGCCATGCGGGACACCGCCTATAAGGTGCTCCAGGCCAAGGAGGCCTACATGGCGGAGCATCAGAAGGAGCCAACCGTGGAGGAGATTGCCAAGATTCTGGATGTGAAGCGGGAGGACGTGGTCTTCGCCCTGGACGCCATTCTGGAGCCGGTGTCCCTCTATGAGCCGGTGTACTCCGACAGCGGGGACACCATCTGCGTCATGGACCAGGTGAGGGACAACAAAAACAACGACGAGATGTGGGTGGAGCGGATCGCCCTGAAAGAGGCGGTGGGCCACCTCACCGAGCGGGAGCGGAAGATTCTGTCCATGCGCTTTTTTCAGGGGAAAACACAGATGGAGGTGTCCGCCGAAATTGGAATCTCTCAGGCCCAGGTGTCCCGGCTGGAGAAAAATGCCCTGCGGCAGATCAGGAAGGAGATGTGAGGGAGTCAGTATCCGCTGATTTCCTCTGTGATGACGGCGATGAATTCCTCTTCCATCCTGGCGAAGCGCAGGGCCATCTGACTGCATACCCCCGAGGCCTCCACCGCTTCCGGCGAGGACATTCCGTACTTGTCCACCATCTTCTCAAGCCCCATTTGAGCGATGCGGAATTCCACCCCCAATGTGGAAAGCTGTTTTCCTAACTCAACAAGCCTTATCTTATCTTTGTCTGTCATATGTACTCCTCCTGCCTTATCTAGTATACCATCTGTGTCAAGGCGCCCAAATTGGACGGCGGCAGGCCGGAACACCGAACAATCCTCAGCGGAAAGCGGCGGGCGCTGAGGGCCGCTCTGGAGGACCAGGGCGGTTTTTCTCTTGCCGCGCACTTTGACAGTGGCGGCCCGATGAGGAAGCCAGCCTTACAGTTCCAACTTCTGTAAAGCTTTTCCACCTCACAGGACCGCCGGTGTTTTACCCCAGAGCCACGTCCAAAATCATCATGATAAGAAAGCCCGCCATGACGCCCAAGGTGCCGGAGTGGCCCCCCTGGGACAGGTTGGCCTCAGGGATGAGCTCCTCCACCACCACGTAGAGCATGGCTCCGGCTGCGAAGGACAGCAGCCAGGGGAGGACCAGCTGGACTGTCCCGGCCACCAGCACGGTGAGCAGAGCGAAGACAGGCTCCACGACCCCGGACAGCGCCCCGATGAGGAAGGACTTCCCCTTGCTCATCCCCTCCTGACGCAGGGGCAGGGAGATCGCCGCCCCCTCGGGGAAGTTCTGGATGCCGATTCCCAGGGCCAGGGCGGTGGAAGCGGTGAGGAGGGCGGTGTCGCCATTCTGGGCGGCCAGGGCGAAGGAGACTCCCACCGCCATCCCCTCCGGGATGTTGTGTAGGGTGACCGCCAGCACCAGCAGGGCGGTCCGGCTGGGGGAGGCCCCCCGGTGGAAGGACTCCGGCCCGAAGTGGGGCAGGAGGAAGTCCATCAACAGCAGAAATCCGATGCCCAGCATGGAGCCCCCAGCGGCGGGGAGCCAGCCCGCCTGGCCCAGCTCCTCCGCTTTTTCGATGGCTGGGATGAGCAGGGACCACATGCTGGCCGCGATCATCACCCCGGCGGCAAATCCCAGCATCACCCGGTGTAGGGTTTGAGAGGTTTTCTTGCGGAACAAAAAGACCACAGCGGCCCCGGCGGCGGTCATCAGGGCGGTAAAGCCCGTGCCGGCGGCGGCCCAAGTAAGTGCTTGTAACACGATGTAAGAACCCTTTCTGAAAGACTCGCAGGCGAGCGCCTGTACGGTTGCTTCCAGACTAGGCTATGCAAGAGAGGGGGGAGGGGTGCGGCAAAAGCCTTGTCACACCGACAGAAATACCCGCGCCATCCAGTAGCCGATGGCCATACAGCTGGGGAAGGTGAGCACCCAGGCCAGGGCAATTTTTCCAGCCACCGCCCAGTCGGGGCGGTTCCCCCCGGCGGAGCCTACACCCAGCAGGGCGCAGGTGCGGGTGTGGGTGGTGGAGACGGGCAGGCCAAGAAGGGTGGCCCCCAGCAGGCAGGCGATGCTGCCCAGGTCGGCGGCCAGCCCCTCCCGAGGGCCCAGGGACACCATCTCCCGGCCCACAGTGTCGATGATCCGCCGCCCCCCCATCAGGGTGCCCAGGGCCATAAACCCGGCGCACAGGACCATCAGCCACATGGGGATCACAAAGGTGCCCTCGTCCCCGCGCCCCTGGGCCAGGGCAGTTCCCAGGAGAAAGACGCCGATGAACTTCTGCCCGTCCTGAGCGCCATGGAGGAAAGCGGCCGCGGCCGCTCCAGGCAGTTGGGCCAGAAGGAGTGTACGGGGGAACAGCTTTACAGAATTTATGGGACGGAAAGCGGTCCGCCCAGCCCAGAAACCGGCGGCGGCGGACAGAATCAGCCCCAGCCCCACCTTGCCCCAGCAGTCCCAGCGGATGCAGGAGAAAGAGCCCTCCAGCGCCACCGCCGCCCCGGAGATCCCGGCCACCAGGGCGTGGCTCTCACTGGTGGGGATGCCGAAGAGCCAGGCCAGCCCCGCCCACAGGACGATAGCGGCCATGGCGGCGCACAGGGCGGTGAGCGCCCGTCTGGGCCCACCGCCGAACGCGGCAATGGAGTAGACCGTCTCCGCCACCGATGCGTTTACTGAGGTGACGCACAGTACTCCCAGAAAATTGCACACCGCCGCCAGAACTACGGCGGAGCGGAAGGGGAGGGCGCCTGTCACTACAGCGCTGGCGATGGCGTTGGGGGCGTCTGTCCAGCCGTTGACCAGCAGAACGGCCAACGTCAACAAAACAGTGGTAAAAAGTGCTGGATTTTCACACAATTGACATAAAAACTCGAAGAAAGACAGGGGCATGGACAACACCTCCATGTCCCAAAGTATGCGGGTTTCTTCTTTGTTAGCACAGGCCGCCCCTACAGACGCCTGTAGGGCGCGTCATTTCCCGCCCCCCGGCGGCGGGGCGTGGCGCTCCTGCCCTGGGTCCCGGGGCGTGGATGCGGGAGCGATGGCCCCGGGGCCATACTTGGCCCGGATGGCGTCCATGGCCACCTCCAGCCGCTCCAGACGCTGGCGTTTCACGTCCAGGCCAGCGGAGAACAGGTCCAGCTGGGCCCCCGCTTCCTCAATAGGAATGAGGTAGATGGCGGTCACGGTCAGGGCACGCACCGGGTTGGACATATTCCAGCAGCTGTCAGCCAGCTCCATGGCCGCCTGCGTCAGCTCACGGGCCAGATCAGTGGGCGGGTCCAGCCGGGTCTGGCGGCTGATGTCCCGAAAATTGGGGTCACGGATAGCAAGGGAAACTCCTTGACACTTCATGCCGTGCCTGCGCAGGCGGGTCGCCACCTGATCGGCCAGCTGGGCGACGCCCGCCCTGATTTTCTCCCGGCCCTGGAGGTCGTCAGGGAAGGTGTACCCGTTGCCGATGGACTTGGGGGGCGTGTACTGGCCGGCGGAAGCGACGGGGGAGTGGTCCTCACCGCTGGCGAAGTCGTGGAGCTGGACGCCGTTTTTTCCCAGAAGCCGGAACAGCTGCTCCCGGTCGAAGGCGGCCAGGTCGCCGATGGTGTGGACCCCAAACTGCTGGAAGGTCTGCGCCGCCGCGCGGCCCACATAGAGCAGGTCGGTGACGGGCAAAGGCCATACTATTTTTTGGAAATTATCCCGCGTGATGACGGTGGTGACGTCCGGCTTTTTGTAGTCGCTGCCCAGCTTGGCGAAAACTTTATTGAAGGACACGCCTACCGAAATAGTCAGCCCGAAGCGGCCGCGCACCTCGTCCCGCAGGCGGTCGGCCAGAACAGCACCGTCCCCGCCGAAGAGGTGGAGGGTGCCGGTGACGTCCAACCAGCTCTCGTCAATGCCGAATGGCTCCACCAGGTCGGTGTACTCCTGGTAAAGGGAATTTACTTTACGGGAAAAATCCCGGTACAGCCCGTGGTGGGCGGGGAGGAGGGTCAGGTCCGGACACTTCCGCTTGGCCTGCCAGATGGTCTCCGCCGTCTTCACCTGAAAGGCCTTGGCGGGCTCGTTCTTGGCCAGGATGATGCCATGGCGGCTGGCCGGGTCGCCGCACACCGCCACCGGCCGGTGGCGCAGCTCCGGGTGGGACAGCAGCTCTACTGAAGCATAAAAGCTGTTCAAATCGCAGTGAAAAATGACCCGATCCATGGCCGCACCTCCTTCACAGCTATTATACATCGGTGGGGAGAAAAAGTCAAACTTTTGTTCCACTTTTTCTTGACAAATTTTTATGAAGCTGGTACAATATACAAAAGCTTGATGCGGGGGAGGGTGTAAAATGAGTAGAATCTCACTTGATGAAATCGACAATCTGCCCTTTTGGCTCAATTATTTCGGGTGCAGTTACCTGAATCTATACGATGAGGAAGAGGATGTCTCCGTCTCCGAGCTTATGGGGGAGCTGTGCACCCAAGAGGTCCTTGAGTGGTGGAAGACATTTACAGGCTGGTACGACGGGGTTTTGGATGAGTGCGACGGCTACTTGGACGACCCCGTCTTTCTGGAAGTCCCGCTGACCCAGGGCAGAACGCTGAGAATTGAATTGCATCCGGGAGACACCCTTTATTACATAGACGGGAAGGAAATCGGGAGTACAGGCCCCCACTGGAAGCTGCGGACCATTCCCTATAAGGAGCTGGAGGAGCTGCTGCCACTGGAGCGGGGCTGGCAGCTGTTTTTGCTGCTGCTCCCACTCGCGTCGCTGGGGCGTGGGGAAGCCCTGGCGGCCCAACAGGAAATCAAAACTCAGATGGCGCGCTGTTTCGGGACGGATTTGTGTGAAAGCGTCTCAAAATGTATAGTTTCTGGATTGCTTGAGGAGTAAATATGGACTACATCCCCGCCAAGCACCTGCTCCACCGGAGCAAATCCACAAGCTGGTTCGGCACCGACCACACTATGAACCTCTACCGGGGCTGCTGCCACGGCTGTCTCTACTGCGACAGCCGCAGTGCCTGCTACCAAAATCCGGACTTCGACCGGGTGAAAGCCAAGGCGGACGCCCTGCGCTTACTCCGGGACGACCTGGCCCGGAAGGCGAAGCCCGCCTTCATCACCATGGGTTCCATGAGCGACCCCTACAACCCCTTTGAGAAGGAGCTCCAGCTCACCCGCCATGCCTTGGAGCTGATCGACGCCTACCAGTGCGGGGTGGCTGTGGCGACCAAAAGCGATTTGATTGTCCGGGATATGGACCTGTACCGGATGATTCAGGACCATTCCCTGGTGATCTGCAAGGTGACCGTCACCACTACCGACGACGCCCTGGCCGCGAAAATCGAGTCTCACGCGCCCCCGCCCAGCCGCCGCCTGCAAGCGCTGGAGGAGCTGTCAAAGGCGGGGATTTTCTCCGGGGTGCTCCTCATGCC
>JAAWNI010000108.1 GCA_022798855.1 Lawsonibacter sp.
ATCCGGGCCCTGCGCAAGCGGCTGGAGCACACCTTCTTCCTGGTCCCCGGCTACGGGGCCCAGGGCGGCACCGCCGAGGACGTCCGCTACGCCTTTGACAAGTACGGCCACGGGGCCATCGTCAACTCCTCCAGGGGCATCATGTGCGCCTGGAAGAAGACGGGCAACAACGGCCTGGACTTTGCCCAGGCCGCCCGGGACGCCGCCATCGCCATGCGGGAGGATATCAAGCAGTTTGTGGCCATCGTGTAGGAGGTGCGCACTGTGGAAGAGGGAAAAGGGCGCCTGTGCCCGCCTGCGGGGCGCGGCTGGAATTGAAGCTCAGGGGCCTCCCCATCGGGGCGGACGGCGGGGGCGGCCTGATTTCGGCGATGATGCGCGGCCAATACAGCGTAGACCTGTACGCCTGGGAGAAATAAGAAGTCCAGAATGTTACAGATTTTTACATTCCCGGCCTGAAAGGCGGGAGGAAAGGAGCGTTCCGTGGCGGACTGCTGTGTATTTTGCGGGAAAGAATTGAAACGCTTTGAGAAGGTCGAGCTGGCCTGCGCCGGCGTGGCCCAGTTGGCCTGTAAGGACTGCTGGAACAAATATAAGGACGTGCCCAAAATCGGGCAGTACCGCGCCATGCTGAGCGCCGGCTGGGCGGCGGAACCGGAGAAGCTGCGCGCCATACTGGCGGAGCTGGAACAGGAGGAAGTCGAGGCGGAGAAGCTAAACAAGCTGATGAGCTGCTGCGGCCAGCCCATGACCCCTCTGGGGGTGTCGGAGTACCAGCTGGGCCGGACGGGCTGGATCATGGGCGACCTGCCCAATCTGTTAGCCGGATCCATGGAGCTGGCCCTCTTCCGCTGTGAGCGCTGCGGGCAGATCAAATTTATGGACCCCAAAATTATGAAAGATCGGATGAAAGAGCTATGACCACCATCTATCTTGTCCGCCACGCCGAGGCGGAGGGCAATCTGTACCGCCGCATCCACGGCTGGTACGACTCCCTAATCACCGAAAACGGCTACCGGCAGATCGCCGCTCTGGAGGAGCGGTTCCGGGATATCCCTGTAGACGCGGTGTACTCCAGCGACCTGTTCCGGACGCGGACCACCGCCCAGGCGGTCTGCCGCCCCAAAAACCTCCCTCTGCATACCGACCCCGGCCTGCGGGAGCTGAACCTGGGGGAGTGGGAGGACCGGACCTTTGGGGCGGTGCGCCACAGCGCCCCGGAGGTGATGGAGCTGTTCAACCGCACCGACCCGGCCTGGTCGGTGGAGAAGGCGGAGAGTTTTTTCCAGCTGGGGGACCGGGTGTATGGGGCGGTGCGCCGCCTGGCGGAGAAGCACCCCGGCCAGACCATAGCCCTGTTCAGCCACGGCATGGCCATCCGCCAGTTTTTGGGCCGGGTGAAGAACGTCCCGCCGGAGGAGTGGCACGCCATGCCCCACGGGGACAACACGGCGGTGTCCCGGCTCACCTTCGACGGGGAGGGGTTCGAGATTCAGTTTGAGATGGACAACTCCCATCTGCCCGAGGACATCTCCACCCTGGCCCGGCAGGCCTGGTGGCGGAAGGACAAGAAGGCGGCGGCGGACGTGAACCTGTGGAGCCAAATGCCCATCCACACCTGGGAGCGGGACCGGGAGCTGTACTTGAAGCTGCGGCGGGAGGCCTGCCCCGGCGTGGAGGACGCCCTCCTCCTGGCGGAGGCGGAGGGGCTGCGGCCCCAGCCCCAGGGGCTTTGGAACGTGAACATTTTCATGGCCGGGGAGCGGCCCGTGGGCATCGCCCTGTACGATATCGGCCGGGGCGTGGAGGAAAAGGCGGGGTATATCGAGTTTCTGTCCATCCTCCCGGAGGAGAGGGGCAAGGGGCTGGGCATCCAGCTCATCGGCCAGGCGGTGTCCATGTACCGAAACAGCGGCCGGGACCGCCTGCGCCTGCGCTGTCCGGCGGAAAACGGCCGGGCTCGGCGGTTCTTTGAACGGTACGGCTTTCATCAGGCCGGCCAGGAGGAGGGCCAGTACCTTCTGGAGAAGTACATCGGGTATGAGTGGCAGCGCGCGCCCATGGGGGGCTGAACCCTGCTCCTTGCGGAGCTTCTATGTAGGGGCGGCCTGTGGCCGCTCTTTCGATAAAATGCGGGAAGCTTCCGGAAATACCTGCCGGTACGTCATGTAGGGCAGGGGTAGAACCCCTGCCTATCCCCGAAAGGGGATAAAACAAAATCGGATTCCGGCAAGGGCAGAGCCCGTGCCCTGCATTTGGAGGGTTGTGTGATAAGCGTACCTGCGGCCAAACTGCCCCTTGAAAAGCCCGAAATGATGTGGTACAATGGATACAGCCATGAGCTAGGTGAGGATGTCCATGGTTTCCACGCAAAAAACGATCCCCCTGAGAGAGGTGCAGACTCTCCAGGGGGATCGTTTTGCGAATGACGTGCTTACTGGCCCTTGTTGTGCCGGTCAAGCCACTTGCAGATGTAGTAGCAAAGGATTCCTGCTGCGACCGACATCAGAAAATTGGTGAGGATTTCCACGTTTCCACCTCCTCCCTGTTGCCAGTTTGGACGCAGTAAGGGCAGCACATCCATTATACCAAAATCCGACAGGGTGCACAACCCATGTTGACGGAACCTCCGGGGCCTGATATACTGAACGGGATACGGGGCGGGGATTTTGCCAACGGCCCGACCCGGCGGACGAAAGAGGAAGGAGGGGGCTTGCATGTCCTTTGACCGAGAACTATTCCTCCCGGTGAGCCGGGAGGACATGGCCCGGCGTGGGTGGGACGGCTACGACTTTCTGCTCATCACGGGGGACGCCTATGTAGACCACCCCTCCTTTGGCCCGGCGGTCATCGGCCGGATACTGGAAGCGGAGGGCTGCCGGGTGGCGGTCCTGGCCCAGCCGGACTGGAGGAGCGCGGACAGCTTCACGGCGCTGGGCCGCCCCCGGCTGGGCGTGCTCATCGGGTCGGGGAACATCGACTCCATGGTGGCCCACTACACGGCGGCCAAAAAGCGCCGGCACGACGACGCCTACTCCCCCGGCCGGAGGGCGGGCCTGCGCCCCGACCACGCCGTCATTGTCTATTCCAACCGGGTGCGGGAGGCCTTTGGGGACATCCCCATCATCATCGGCGGCCTGGAGGCCAGCCTGCGCCGGTTTGCCCACTACGACTACTGGGAGGACAAGGTGCGCCGCTCTGTTCTGTTTGACGCCCAGGCGGACATCCTCACCTACGGCATGGGGGAGGCCGCCACCCTGGAGATTGCCGCCCGGCTGTCCTCGGGGACGCCGGTGGGGGAGGTCACCGACGTACGGGGGACCTGCGTCATCGCCAGGCACCCCAGCATCTGCGCCTACCCCAGGGTGGAGGCCCCCTCCTTCGAGGAGGTGTCCGCCTCGAAGGAAGCCTACGCCCGGGCCAATATGGTGGAGTACCAGGAGCACGACGCGGTGTCTGGCAAAGCCATCACGCAAAAGCACGGGGACCGGTTTTTGATCGTCAATCCCCCCGCCTTCCCCCTGGCCACCCAGGAGCTGGACCGGGTGGCGGAGCTGCCTTACGTCCGGGAGCCCCACCCCATGTATGACGAGATGGGGGGCGTGCCCGCCATTGAGGAGGTGCGCTTTTCGGTGGCCCACAACCGGGGGTGTTTCGGGGCCTGCAATTTCTGCTCCCTGGCCTTCCATCAGGGCCGGACCATCTCCTGCCGGAGCCACGGCAGCGTGGTCCGGGAGGTGGAGGCGCTCACGGAGCACCCGGGCTTTAAGGGCTACATCCACGACGTAGGGGGCCCCTCGGCCACCTTCCGCCGGCCCTCCTGCCAGAAGCAGCTGAAGAGCGGCATGTGCCGGAACCGGGCCTGCCTGGCCCCGGAGCCCTGTCCCAACCTGGACGCCGACCACACCGACTACATGCTGCTGCTGCGCAAGCTCCGGGCCATCCCCAAGGTAAAGAAGGTATTCATCCGCTCCGGCATCCGCTTCGACTATCTGATGAAGGACCCCAGCGGGGAATTTTTCACCGACCTGGTCCAGCACCACATCTCGGGGCAGTTGAAGGTGGCCCCGGAGCACTGTGTGGCCCACACGCTGGACTATATGGGCAAGCCCCATATCCAGGTCTATGAGAAATTCCGGGAGAAATACTTCAAGCTGAACCGCCGCTATGGCAAGGACCAGTACCTGGTGCCCTATCTCATCTCCTCCCACCCGGGCTGCACCCTGGAGGACGCCGTCCAGCTGGCGGAGTGGCTGAACAAGCAGGGCCACATGCCGGAGCAGGTCCAGGACTTCTACCCCACCCCCGGCACGCTGGCCACCTGTATGTGGTATACCGGGCTGGACCCCCGGACCATGAAGCCGGTTTTCGTGCCCAAGAGCCCCCATGACAAGGCCCTCCAGCGGGCGCTGATGCAGTGGCGCAAGCCCCAGAACCGGAAGCTGGTGCTGGAGGCCCTCCACAGGACGGGCCGGGAGGACCTCATCGGCTATGGCAAGCACTGTCTGGTGAAGCCGGACAGGGGTCCAGCCGGGCGGGGAGGCCCCGGCGCGCCGCCCTGCAAAAGCCAGCCCGTGAGGGATAAAAAGGCCCGGACGGACACCCGCACCCGGGTGGAGAAAAAGGAGAACCCCGTCCGGCCGGTCCGCAAGAAGGGCTGGGCGAAGGCAAAGAAGAAAAAGTAACCGGAAGCGCCGGCGGGCGCCCCTCCAAGGCTCCCTCTTTGAGGGAGCTGGCGCCGCCATAGGCGGCGTCTGAGGGAGTCAACTTTTTCCAGCCCCCCGCCACGGCTGAGCCGTGCCACCCCCTCCCAGAGGGGGGCTTTTATACGGGCCCCACGGATATGCTGTAGGGGCGCACATTGTGCGCCCGCCTCTATCGGACTTACCCAATGGCAGCGGAAAAGCCCCCCTTGCTAAGGGGGGTGCCCCGCAGGGGCGGGGGGATTCCACCCAAACAAAAAGAGCGGGACGGGCGTATGGCCCGTCCCGTTTGGGTTAATAGCGCATCGCGCTGGAGTCAGGCTCCCAGCTGGGGGTGCCGGGGTTGGCGTCCATCCCGGTGATATCCCGGGCGGCGCTGCCGATGCCCCGGCCGATATCGCCGATGGCGTCGCCGACGTCCCGGACGATATCCCGGGCGTCCCGGGTCAGGTCCCGGGAGACGGAGCCGCCGTCATTGCCATAGACCTGGCCGTTGGAGCCGGCGGCATAGCGGCCGTCGTCGAGATAGCCGCGGCTGTTGTAGATGGGGCCGCCGCCGTAGCGCCGGCTCACCGTGCCGGGGGTGCCGGAAGTGGAGCCGGAGGTGGTTCCGGGGCTGCCGGAGCCGCCGCCGTTGTTGGACCCTCCGGGATTGGGGTCGCGGTTGCTGCAAGCCGTCAGCGTCCCGGCCAAAGCAAGGGCCAGGGCCAGAGCGGTAATGCTCTTTTTCATCGCTGAATCCTCCCGTTTCTATATTTTTCCTGTTCCCGCGTATGGGGAACGCAGAACAAACCGAGCGTGGAAGTTCCATCCGGGGTCTAGTATGTGCCCGCGCGGAGGGATTCAGTCCGGAAATGAGCGGGTGAAATGGATGATTTCACCGGCTTCACCGAAAAAATTTGGCTGTCTCCAGTTTTTTGGAAAAAACTTCGGCGGAATCCCTTGCAATTTCCAAAACTGTGTGATATAGTATAACCAGAAAGTAAGGTAGTAATGGTAAGAGTGGGGTTGTGGCTCCGCTCTTTTTGATTGGGAAGAAGCGCAAAAGGAAGTGTAAAAATGGCGAAAGTGACCGACGCGGTGTCGGCCCTGGCCCTCCCGGTGGTGGAGTCGGCGGGGTGCTCCCTGTGGGACGTGGAATATGTAAAGGAAGCGGGGGCCTGGTACCTCCGGGTCTACATCGACAAGGAGGGCGGCGTGTCCATAGACGACTGCGAAGCCGTCTCCCGCCCGCTGTCGGACCTTCTGGACCAGGCCGACCCCATCGAGGGCAGCTACACCTTCGAGGTATCCTCCGCCGGGGCGGACCGGGCGCTGAAAAAGCCGGAGCACTTCGCCCGGTTCCAGGGCGCGGAGGTGGAGGTCAAGCTCTACCGCCCCAAGGAGGGCCGCAAGGAGTACGTGGGGCTTCTCCGGGATTACCAGGACGGGGCCGTCACCCTGGAGACAGCGGGCCAGGAGGCCGTTTTCACCAAACAGGAGGTCGCCCTGGTGCGGCTTTACCCCAGATTTTAGACGTGCCCCTACAGAGGGGTTTGTAATACGAAAAGCGGCCATGGCGAGGCGTGGCCCTGTTTCAGGAGGAAGAACACGTGGCAAAACGAGTGACAAAGAAGGCCGTCAACCCCAACGAGATGGACGGCAAGGAGTTTTTCGAGGCCATCCATCAGATCGAGCAGGAGAAGGGGATTAAGCCCGGCTACATGATGGAGAAGGTGACCCAGGCGCTGCTGTCCGCCTACCGCCGCGACCACGAGGGGGTGGGGGAGAACCTGGTGATCGAAGCCAACGAGGAGGCGGGCACCGTCCGCCTGTTTTTGAAGAAGGAGATTGTGGAAGAGGTCGACAACCCGGCCATGGAGATCAGCCTGGAGGAAGCCCGCGCGGCGCTGCCCCAGGCGGAGCTGGGCGACACGGTGCGCATGGAGGTAAAGGCCCGCTCCTTCGGCCGGATCGCGGCCCAGACGGCCCGCCAGGTAATCATCCAGGGCATCCGGGAAGCGGAGCAGGGGATGATCTACGACGAATTCTGCACCAAGGAACACGAGCTTCTCACGGGGACCATCACCCGGATCGACCCCCGGAACGGGTCGGTGTCCCTCCGGCTCCACTCCGGCTCTGAGTTCACCGACGCCTACCTGGGCACGAACGAGCAGGTGAAGGGCGAGCGGTACATGGACGGCCAGCGGCTGAAGGTCTATGTGGTAGAGGTGCGCAAGGCCACCAAGGGCCCCCAGGTGCTCATCTCCCGGACCCACCCCGGCCTGGTGAAGCGGCTGTTTGAGCTGGAGGTCCCCGAGGTCTTCGACGGCACGGTGGAGATCCGCTCCGTGGCCCGGGAAGCCGGCTCCCGCACCAAGATGGCCGTCTGGTCGGAGCAGCCCAACGTGGACCCCATCGGGGCCTGCGTAGGCCCCCGGGGCCAGCGGGTGAACACCATCGTGGAGGAGCTGAAGGGGGAGAAGATCGACATTATCAAGTGGTCCGAGGACCCGGCGGAGTATATCGCCGCCGCCCTGTCCCCCGCCGACGTCATCAGCGTGGAGGAGCTGCCCGCTGTGGGCGACGCCAAGAGCTGCCGGGTGGTGGTCCCTGACGACCAGCTTTCCCTGGCCATCGGCAAGGAGGGCCAGAACGCCCGCCTGGCCGCCAAGCTCACCGGCTATAAGATCGACATCAAGCCGGCATCCGCCCCCCTGGAGCCCATCGAGGACCTGATCGCCCAGGCCGAGGCCGACGCTGCCGAGGAAGCCCTGGAAGCCGCCATGGCGGAAGCGGAGGAGAACGGGGAGATTCCGGAGCGCACGGAGGAGTAAGACAATGCGGACAAACGTGGAGTGTAC
>JAAWNI010000001.1 GCA_022798855.1 Lawsonibacter sp.
CTCTGCCGCCTCCGCTAGATTACGAATCTGCCAGGTTAAATTTAGCCTGGAGCAGGCCTTTACCAGGATTCCAGTTGACAGAAATATTTTGTCCGGCAGGCTTCTGCGCTGTGTCTGCCACTTGGTATATTGAATCCGCATTATTTGTGGTCGATATACCCCTCGGCGCACAGCAGCTCGGCCAGCAGGACCCCACCGCCGGCGGCGCCCCGGAGGGTGTTGTGGGACAGGCCCACAAACTTGTAATCGTACTGGCTGTCGGGGCGGAGGCGCCCGGCGGAGATGGCCATGCCGCCCTCCAGCTCCCGCTCAGTGTGGGCCTGGGGCCGGTCGGGCTCCTCAAAGTAGTGGATGAACTGCTTGGGGGCGGAGGGGAGGCCCAGCTCCTGGGCCCGGCCCTTGAAGTTCTTCCATATCTCCTTGATCTGCTCCTCAGTGGGTTTTTTGCCCTTCTGGAAGGTGACGAAGGCGGCGGCGGTGTGGCCGTCGGAAACGGGCACCCGCAGGCACTGGGCGGTGATGGCGGGGCCGTCGGCCTTGACGATCTTACCGCCCTCGATACGGCCCCACACCTTCAGGGGCTCCTGCTCACTCTTCTCCTCCTCGCCGCCGATGTAGGGAATCAGGTTGTCGACCATCTCAGGCCAGCGCTCGAAGGTCTTGCCCGCCCCGGAGATGGCCTGATAGGTGCAGACCAGCACCTTCTCGATGTCATAGCCCGCCTGCATCAGGGGGGTGAGGAGGGGGGCATAGCTCTGGATGGAGCAGTTGGACTTGACGGCGATAAAGCCCCGCTTGGTGCCCAGGCGCTTGCGCTGGGCGGGGATGATCTCAATGTGCTGGGGGTTCAGCTCGGGCACCACCATGGGCACGTCGTCGGTCCAGCGGTTGGCGGAGTTGTTGGACACCACCGGGCACTCGGCCTTGGCGTACCGCTCCTCCAGAGCCTTGATCTCGTCCTTTTTCATGTCCACGGCGCAAAAGACGAAGTCCACCATGCCGGCAATCTTCTCCACGTCGGCCTGGGCGTCCATCACCACCAGGGACTTGGACTCCTGGGGGATGGGGGACTTCATGGCCCAGCGGCCGGCAACGGCCTCCTCGTAGGGCTTCCCGGCGGAGCGGGGGCTGGCCGCCAGGGCGGTGAGCTGGAACCAGGGGTGGTTTTCCATCAGGGTGACAAAACGCTGGCCAACCATGCCGGTGGCCCCGATAATGCCGACTTTGTACTTTTCCATGCCAAACAACCTCCATATAATTCCAGCCTATTCTATGCTTTCACCAAAAAAACGTTGCCTTGGAGGGCAAAAACAGGCTGGATGAAAAAAATAAATCAGCGGCTTTTCAAGCGGCTGATTTTGTACTATAATGTCGGGGAGGGCAATTTGCTTGCGCAAAGCCGCAGCCCTCCATAATGAAACTATCCTACCACGGGAGCGCCCCCGTTGTCAATAGAAAACGCCCCTTGAAACCAGAGAAATGGAGTACATTATGAGAAAAAGATTTATGCAGCTTGCCGCCGCCCTTCTGGCCGTCTGTCTGACAGCCCCCTCCGCGGGCGCCGTTACCACCAACCGGGACGGCGAGGCCATAATCCGGGTGGGGCTGGCCTCCTCCAGCACGCACGTCCCCACCGGGGAGCTGGAAGCGGCCCACCTGGAGAACAACGACGGCTATGGAGCGGGATACCGTTTCGGATATTATGACGAAAACCGGAATTTTGTGGAGCTGGCCCGCACCGACTCCTCTACCACAAAGGTGGCGGTGCTGAAAACGGAGAACCTGTACTATGGCTACTCCTCCGAGCTGGGGAAGAACACCTACTCCGCTTCTGTCTCCAGCGGCATTCTGGTGGGCTGCGTCCACATTCAGCTGCCCGGCAGCTACGGCTCCTATCAGGAAGCGGCCGCGGCGGCGGCCGGCTATGAGGGGGGCTTTGTGGCCTGGATCAACGGCCAGTACCAGGTCCGGGTGGGGGCCTACGGCACAGGGGCCGACGCCCGGGCGGCCCAGAGCGCCCTGGGGGGGATCGGCACCGTGGTGGGTACCAGCGCATACGGCATGAGCGTGGTGGCCACCGGGACCAACCGGGTCCTGTTCCAGTACGACATGGGGGAGAACAGCCGGCTGGGCATCCAGCCCGACGTCACCGGAGCCCAAGAGGCACAGACCTGGTTCTCAGGCTTTAAATACCGGGGGGGCTTCCAGTACCACCGGCGCACCGGGGGCAACCTCACGGTGGTCAATATGGTGGAGCTGGAGGACTATGTCAACGGCGTCATCTGCTATGAGATGGGCCGGGAGTGGCCCCTGGAGGCCCTGAAAACCCAGGCGGTGTGCGCCCGCACCTATGTGCTGAAAAACCTCAACAAGCACAGCAGCTATGGCTTTGACATCTGCACCACCTCCAGCTGCCAGGTCTACCACGGCATGGGGAGCTTGAAGGCCGACTATGGCCCCAGCCAGGCCAGCATGAAGGCGGTGGACCAGACCGCCGGCCTTGTGGCCGCGTACCGGGGCAATTTGGCGGAAATGTTCTATTCCTCCAGCTTTGGCGGGGCCAGCGAGGACGCCCACAACATCTGGGGGACCGACACCACCAACACCCACCCGTATCTGTGCGGGGTGGTGGACCCCTATGAAGCCGATTTGGACGAGTACAATTCTTTCTCCCCCTGGACGGTGAGCTACACCTCCGCCCAGCTGGCCCAGCGGCTCCAGAGCTACGGCCGCGGGGAGGGCAGCTCCATCGACCGCCTGGAGCTGACTTACTCCAGCCTGGGCAATGTGATCAAGGTGGTGGTCTGGTGGAACAACGGCAAGAGCAGCACCATCAAGGCCAGCGATATTCGCAGCTGCTTCGGCCTTAACGCCATCCGCTTTACCGTCAATGGAGCGGGAACCAGCGGCCCCACCCCCACCATGCCGTCCGGAGGCGGTGACGTCTACATCAACGGGGCAGAGGGCGGACTGGATGGGAAATATACCATCTCCGGCACCGGGGCGGTGTCCACGGTGGGGGAGAAGCCCTATGTCATTACCGGGACAGGCTCCGTTTCCGCACTGGAGGGCAAAGAAAATACTGGGAGCGGCGGTTTCACGTCCCAGCCGGGGCAGGGAGTGGTCACCGTCTCAGGCGGGAGCTACACCTTCAACGGCAGCGGCTGGGGCCACCAGGTGGGCATGAGCCAGTACGGCGCCAACGCCATGGCCCGCCGGGGCTTCACCTTTGACCAGATCGTCGCCTTCTATTTCCCGGGCGTTCAAGTCGCCCACTATTAAACCAATTCCCTGTCCGCCTGGCGGGAGGACAGGCTTACAGTGAGGTTGTACACATTGAAAACTTCTGACTTTGATTTTCAGCTCCCGGAGGAGCTTATCGCCCAGACCCCTCTGGAGCGGCGGGACTCCTCCCGCCTGCTGACGCTGGATAAAAACACGGGCGCTGTGGGCCACCAGCATTTTTATGACCTGCCCCGGTTTTTGCGGCTGGGGGACTGCCTGGTGCTCAACGACTCCCGGGTGCTTCCCGCCCGGCTCATTGGCCACCGCCCCACCGGGGGAGCCTGTGAAGTACTTCTCCTTGCCGACAGGGGAGGGGACCTGTGGGAGTGCCTGGTCCGCCCCGGGCGGAAGCTGAAACCGGGGGCTCAGGTTCTCTTCGGGGACGGACAGCTCACCGCCACCGTGGAGGCGGAGCTGAACGACGGCAAACGGGCCGTCCGGTTCCACTATCAGGGGATTTTTCTGGAGATTTTGGAGCGGCTGGGCCGTATGCCCCTTCCGCCGTACATCAAGGCGGAGCTCCAGGATCAGGAGCGGTATCAGACGGTATATTCCAAGGTGGTGGGCTCCGCCGCCGCACCCACCGCAGGGCTCCATTTCACCCCCGAGCTGTTGGAGCAGGTGCGGGAAATGGGTGTAAAGGTTTGCTACGTTACACTCCATGTGGGGCTGGGCACCTTCCGCCCTGTCAAGGCGGAGGAGATTACGGACCACGAGATGCATTCTGAGTTCTGTATGATTTCCCGGGAAACCGCCGGCGTCATCAACGAGACGAAAAAGAACGGGGGCCGGATCATCTGCGTAGGCACCACCTCCTGCCGCACGGTGGAGAGCTTCGCGGCGGAGGACGGGACCATGTTGGAGCGCTCCGGCTGGACCAATATCTTCATCTATCCGGGGTACAAATTCAAGGTGCTGGACGCCCTCATCACCAATTTCCACCTGCCCCAGTCCACCCTCATCATGCTGGTGTCCGCCCTGGCCGGACGGGAGAGCATCCTGGCCGCCTATGAGACGGCAGTGCGGGAGCGCTACCGCTTCTTTTCCTTCGGCGACGCCATGATGATAGCCGATTTTCAAGAAGGGAGTCTTTAAATGGAATTGACTAAGCTGCCCAACATCGGCCCGGAGCTGGCCCGGCTGCTGAACCAGGTGGATATCCGGGACTCGGAGGAGCCGAAGGAGCTGGGGGCGGAGACGGCCTGCCGAAGTAATAAAGGAGCTTTGGAGGTTCAATGAAATATTATTATTTGGGACATCTTTTGGAGAAGTATTACGATGACTGCCAGAGGGGTGTTTTAAGAAACAGATGGGATGACCACCTGGCTTTGTGGGCTCTGGATATGCTGGAGGCGGACTACAGCAGCCCGGCTCTGCTGGAGGCGGCCGGCGGCTTTAACTGGGAGCGGACTCACGACCTGTTTGAGGCTATCCTGACCGAACTCCATATTGCGGACGATCCCTCTGTCATAGACGACGACTTTATTGATGGCATTTTTATCGAGGAATACAAACGGGGAGCCATCGCAAGCGGATGCGAGCTTTTATTCCACAGAAATCATCTGCGCGAGAAAATCAAATTTCCATATCGAGTTCGTTTCGGGAAGTATTACCCGGATGGCGTTGAAAAACGGTTTAAGTTGGGCTGGATTACAGATGAATATTCTGACCGGACACGATATATTTGCCTTATGCATACGGAGGAGCTGGAGCGATTTGTAACTGGCTTTTTGCGGGAAGCGGGTATTATAAGGTAAAAAGGAACTTTCATGTAAGAGGTGATCCGATGAATGTGGAGCAGGTCACAGAGGATAAAAAGCGGTATTTGCCCCTTCTGCTGCTGGCGGACGAACAGGAGAACATGATTGACCGCTATCTGGATCGGGGTGCCATGTTTGTCCTCGACGACGGCGGCGTCAAAGGGGAATGCGTGGTCACAGACGAGGGAAACGGCATTCTGGAGCTCAAAAGCTTGGCCGTTTCGCCCGACTGTCAGCGAAAAGGGTACGGAAAAGCGCTGGTCAACTATGTCGCGGCACGATATCAGGGGCAATATTCAATCCTACAGGTCGGGACGGGGGACAGCCCTTTGACGGTCCCATTCTACGAAAAATGCGGATTTGTCCGCTCCCACCGGGTGGAGGATTTTTTTGTGGATCACTATGACCACCCGATTTTTGAGGGTGGAATACAGCTCAAAGATATGATATATTTGCGAAAAGCGCTGTAGGTGGAGTCGGCATAAAACGGGAATTAGAAATCGCGAGGTGCGGACATGGGTAAAGGGGAGACGTTCCGCTGGTGAAGAGACACCCCAATATCTCTAAAACCTTTGGGACTTGTTTTATCTGCTTCGCGCTTCTATGGCTGGCTTTGGTTTTGTTCGCGATATACTGTTAAACAGAAACAATAAAAGGAGTTTTTGCGTGTTTAAAGTACTGAAACAAGAGGGGAGGGCCCGGCGGGGGGCCTTCACCTGCGCCCACGGGGTGGTCCAGACCCCGGTGTTTATGAATGTGGGCACCCAGGGGGCTATCAAAGGGGCGGTGTCCGCCCACGATTTGAAGGAGATTGGCTGTCAGGTGGAGCTGTCCAACACCTACCACCTCCACCTGCGCCCCGGGGACGGGGTAGTCCGCCAGATGGGCGGGCTCCACAAATTTATGGACTGGGACGGCCCCATGCTCACCGACAGCGGGGGCTTTCAGGTCTTCTCCCTGTCCGGCCTGCGGAAAATCACCGAGGAGGGGGTCACCTTCGCCTCCCACATCGACGGCCGGCGCATCTTTATGGGCCCGGAGGAGTCCATGCGCATCCAGTCCAACCTGGGCAGCGACATCGCCATGGCCTTTGACGAGTGTGTGGAGAACCCGGCCCCCTACGAGTATGTAAAGTCCTCCTGCGAGCGGACGGCCCGGTGGCTGGGGCGCTGTGTTACAGAGCATGACAAGCTGAACAGCTTGTCAGGCACGGTGAACCCCCAGCAGCAGCTGTTCGGCATCAACCAGGGAGGGACCTACGCCGACCTCCGAGTCTGGCACATGGAGGAGATCGCCAAGCTGAACTGCGACGGCTACGCCATCGGCGGCCTGGCGGTGGGGGAGCCCACCCAGGTGATGTACGACATCATTGACGCGGTGGAGCCCCACATGCCAGCGGACAAGCCCCGGTATCTCATGGGGGTGGGTACCCCCTCCAACATCATCGAGGGGGTGGCCCGGGGGGTCGACTTCTTCGACTGCGTCATGCCCGCCCGAAACGCCCGCCACGGCAAGCTGTACACCTGGAATGGGACCATCAACATCAAAAATGAGAAGTATAAGCTGGACGAGCGGCCCATTGACCCCCTGTGTACCTGTCCCGCCTGCCGGTCCTTCTCCCGGGCCTACCTGCGCCACCTGCTGACAGCGGGGGAAATGCTGGCTATGCGGCTGGCGGTGCTCCACAACCTGCACTTTTACAACGAGCTGATGGCCCGTATCCGGGAGGCTCTGGACAGCGGAACCTTCGCGGACTTCCGGGCCCAATATTCCGGCCTGCTGGACCGGCCCGCCCCGCAAAATTGATTTCCTCGAAAATTTGACAAAAGGGCTTGTCAACTTGGGAAATATCCGCTATAATACTTTCTACTGCGTCAAATAGAGATTCTGTTGACAGAGTGATTTTAAACGTTGGAGGAAAGATTTATGGGTGACCCTAGTTTTATCATTTTAATGGTAGCGATGTTCGCTATGATGTACTTCTTCATGATCCGCCCGGAGAACAAGCGGAAGAAGGAAGCCCAGAACCTTCGGGATTCCCTGAAGGTGGGGGACGTCATCACCACCATCGGCGGCATCGTGGGCACCATCTGCAAGGTGGATGAGAGCACCATCGTCATCGAGACGGGCGCCGACCGGGTGCGCGTCGAGTTTACCAAGTGGGCCGTGTCCACCAAAAACGTGGCCCCTGAGCAGCCCGCGAATTAAAAACAGGCATGTCTTCCGCCCTCCCCGCATAGGTTTTACCAAACCATGGGGGAGGGTGTTTTTATGAAGAAGAAGGAGCGGCGTCCGGAGGAGCCGGGCAGCCAGTGGATCAGCGCTATGTGTGAGGTGCTGAAAGGGGGCGTACTGGCCGGAGTAACCGCAATCCTGACCCTGCTGGCCTGCGCGGTGCTGGTTTCCGTCGGAGTCCTGCCCGTGGGCGGGATGTATGGGGCGGTGCTGGCTGTCTGTGTTCTGGGCGCTCTGACAGGCGGGATCTTTGCCGTCCGAAAGGTGGGAAGCTGGCCGCTGCCGGCGGGGCTGGGGGTAGGCCTGGTGCTGTTTCTGCTGCTGCTGACGGCGGGGCTTATCGCCTATGAAAACGCGGGGCTGTCCAACGGCGGGGCGGGCATCCTGTGCGCCTGCCTGTGCGGCGGAGCCATCCCCGGACTGCTGGCGAGAAAACCCAAGAAAAAAAGAAAAAGATGATTGAAATTCCTGAAATCATATGCTATAATGCTTTCATTATGGCAGAAAGTACATTGCCGTAAGCAATCTAGTATAGGAGGGGATACCAATGAAGCACATTCAGACGCTTAACGGAGCCACTTTGAAGGCCAGCGCCGCCAAGGGCGGCTGCGGCGAGTGCCAGACCTCTTGCCAGTCCGCCTGCAAGACTTCCTGCACCGTCGCCAACCAGAAGTGTGAGAACAAGTAAATCACAAAGCCTGAAAGGGCGGGCGCTTTCGCGCCTGCCTTTTTGCTGTGTCCGGTTATTGGGGAGGACGTATGGCGAATATAATTGGAATAAATCCCCAGTCCTGTGGCTGCGGACTTCTGCAAATGAGCAATGGGCTGACCGATGTTTTTTTGAATGTGCTGATTCTCAGCGGCTCGGCGCTGGCCAAAACCGTCTCTGAAAAACGGCTGATCGTGTGGCTGGCGGAGAAGGACCAGAGTAGGGTGGGAGCAGGAACGGTAGATTTCGACCTGTGGGAAATGCCCTGGGATTTAAATACCTTTGAAGAAGATAGGGCATTTCTGCTCCGGGTGGCCTTGGGGGCAAAAGAGCGGCTGGGCTGGGAAAAATTGAACTACCGCCCCAATGAGGACATACTGTTTCCCTGCCTGGACCACTTTTCGGAATTGATATCCGGCTTCTCTCAAATTCAGCCGGGCGTTTTGGAGGAGTGGCTGGCGGAATCAGACCCATCTGACCCGGTGATGTCCGGGTTTCCCAGGTGTTCCAGACATCAAACCCTGCTCTCCATTTTTGGATGCCACATCTGCAATAACTGAAAGGGGAGCACCGCTTATAAAATCATGCTTTCATACTATGATTGAGGAAAAACGAAGTTTTCCCAAAAGTTTCTTTTTGATTCTTTTCTTTTCAAAGAAAAAGAATGCACAGAAAGGAGAACATGACATGACAACTGTACATACCTTTACCGCCCTGGGCCAATACCTGGCGGCGGACGTCAACAGCGGGGCGGTCCACGTGCTGGACAAGCTGACCTATGACCTGCTTAGCGGGGCAGGGGAGGGGCCTTTGGGAGAGGAGCTGCCCCAAGGGCTGGCGGACAAGCTGTCCCAGTACAGCCGGGCCGACCTGGAGGAGGGCTGGCTGGAGCTGCTGGAGCTGCAGCAGGCCGGACTGCTCTTCACCACCGACGAGTACATTGACCCGGAAGCCGCTATGGCCCTGCCCAAGGCGGCGGTGGTCAAGGCCCTGTGCCTTCATGTGTCCCACGACTGCAACCTGCGGTGCAAATACTGCTTCGCCTCCACCGGCGACTTCGGCACTGGCCACCGGATGACCATGGACCTGGATACCGCCAAAAAGGCCATTGACTGGGTGGCGGCCAAGTCTGGAAGCCGACGGAACATCGAGGTGGATTTCTTCGGCGGCGAGCCGCTGATGGCTATGGACGTAGTGAAGGGAACGGTGGAGTATGCCCGCTCCCTGGAAAAAACCCATGACAAGGTGTTCCGCTTTACCATCACAACCAACGGTGTGCTGCTGGACGATGAAACCATCGACTACGTCAACCGGGAGATGTCCAACGTGGTCCTCTCCCTGGACGGCCGCCAGCAGGTGAACGACCATATGAGGCCCTCCATAAACGGCAAGGGCAGCTACGAGGTGATCGTGCCCAGGTTCCAGAAGCTGGTGTCCCAACGGGGGACCAAGGACTACTATGTCCGGGGCACCTTTACCCGAGAGCATTTGGATTTCACCCAGGACGTCCTCCACATGGGGGATCTGGGCTTCCGGCACGTGTCGGTGGAGCCGTGCAGCGGCCCGGCTGACGACCCCTACGCCATCCGTGAGGAGGACTTGGGCAGGGTAGAGGAGGAGTACGAGAAGCTGGCCCAGGCCCTGCTGGAGCGGAAGGATATCAATTTCTTCCACTTCAACGTGGACCTGTCCCAGGGCCCCTGCGTCATCAAGCGGCTGCGGGGCTGCGGCGCTGGCTGCGAGTATGTGGCCATCACGCCGGACGGAGACATCTACCCCTGCCACCAGTTTGTGGGAAAAGAGGAGTTCCGCATGGGCAGCGTCTATGACGGCTCCTTTGATATGGAGGTTTCTGGACAATTTGCCCAGCAGAATGTCTATACCCGTCCCGCCTGCCGGGAGTGCTGGGCGAGGTTCTATTGCAGCGGCGGATGCTCCGCATCCAATCTGCTTGTCAATGGCGACATAACAAGGTCCAACGAGGTGGCCTGCGCAATGGAGCGCAAGCGTTTGGAGTGTGCGATTGCCCTCAATGCTATCGCGGCCGGCATGGGGGAGCGGCCGAATACAGGATGTGATAATACAGACTGTAATCTCTGCCGCTGCTGAGAACCAAGCCATTTCCCGATATTTCGCGTATTCTGCACACTTTGACCACAATATTTAGAGAAAAGAGGGGCCGAATATCTGCCCCTCTTTTTCTCTGGTTCTTTGATTGACATAATATTGTTTACATAATATTTTTAAAGAATTGGCAAAAACAGAGAAAATCATAAAACCCTCTTGCGAAAAAGCCCGAAAAGCGCTATAGTAGAAAGCACCCAGCAATTTATAGATATTTTGGAATCCGCGTCTATTTTTTCCGCTCCCCTCATAGGTTGGACTGAGGTGATGCCTATGGGGCTGAGGATAAGGAAAAAGTGGGACTTGCTGTCGGAGCAGACCGCCGCGCTGGCGGCGTTGGGGATCGCATTCCTTCTGGGAGGGGGAGCGGGCTGTCTCTTTGCCGCTCTGTCCAGCGGCGAGGGGGCCCAGGAGCTGAGCGGCTACCTGGCCGGCTACCTGGCCTTGGCTCAGAGCGAGAAGCTGCCCCAGAGCCTGTGGCTCGTCCTGTGGGGACAGCTGAAGTACCCGCTGGCCGCCCTGGCCCTGAGCGTGACGGCTCTGGGTGTGGCGGGTTTTCCCCTTCTGTTTGGAGTGCGCGGATTCTTTCTCGCCTTTTCTTCCGCCTGCTTCTGGCGAATTTTCGGCCCCCGGGGGCTGTTCCCCGCCTTTATTCTGTTTGAGCTGCCCGCGCTGCTCTGGGCTCCTGCGCTCTTTATCCAGGGTGTCCCCGGGTTTCTGTCCTCGCAAAGACTGCTGCGCCGGTCTTTGGGGGCGGGCGGCGGCGGGGCCGCCCTCAACGGCGCGTTTTGGTGCCGGGTTGGGCTTTGCGCCGGCCTGAGCTTAGGGGCAGGGCTGTTGGAATACTGGGTGGTCCCCGTCCTTCTGAGGGCGGCGGCCCGCTTTGTATTATAAGAACCTGCATTCGCAACCGTTGCACACTGTCTGACCGGGCTTTTTCCCGCCATGCCCGGCCAGGAATACAGGTTCTACTTTGGATTCCGGGAGTTGAAGACGTGTCTGAATTGCTGTTGGTCTATGAGGACTTTTTAAAAACTGAAAAACAGGCCTCGTCCAACACGGTCAGCTCTTACATGAGGGATGTCTGTCAATTCGCCGCGGCCATGGACAGCAAAAGCGTGCCGCTTACCCAGGTGGCCAATCAGGATGTGGAGGACTATGCCAGCGCCCTGACAAAGCGGGGCAAATCTCCGGCTACAGTCACCCGCTCGGTGGCTTCCATCAAGTCCTTTTACTCCTGTATGGTGAACAAGGGCCTGGTGGACCAAAACCCGGCCAAGGGGGTGTCCGCAGCCAAGGTGGAGCGGAAGCTCCCCCAGGTACTTACCGGGAAAGAGGTGGAGCTGTTTCTGGAACAGCCTGAGTGTACCGACCTGAAAGGCTATCGGGACCGGGCTATGTTGGAGCTCCTCTACGCCACCGGCATTCGGGTCAGTGAACTGATTGAGCTGAATGTGAGTGATTTAAATCTGCCTGGGGGCGTTTTGCGGTGCTTCAGCAAGGGCAGGGCGCGGATCATCCCCCTGTATCCCACGGCTGTCCGGGCCCTGGGGGAGTATGTCAACAATGTCCGGCCGCAGCTGGTGGATGCGGTGGGTGAAACCGCGCTGTTTGTCAATATGAACGGCGAGCGCATGAGCCGCCAGGGCTTTTGGAAGCTGATCAAGTACTACCAGGAGAAAGCGGGCATTCAGAAGGACATCACCCCCCACACCCTGCGGCACTCCTTCGCCGCCCATCTGCTGGAGAATGGGGCCGACCTGCGCTCCATTCAGGAGATGCTGGGCCACGCAGACATCTCGTCCACCCAGATTTACTCCAAGCTCATCAACCAGAAGATCAAGGATGTCTACAAAAAGGCCCACCCCAGAGCGTAAAATCAGCTGAGATATGTACAAATTTTAGACCGTTTGCCGAATCGGACAGGCAGGCGGTCTTTTTTAGCAATAGACTGTTGGTCGTGATTGAATTGTTCGGAGAAATATGGTAATATAATTTATTGGAAAAATAATGGAAGGAGGACGTGCAATGTCCACCATGTCTGAATATTTAGAGTCTCTGCGGGGAAAGTCCATCGCCATTATCGGCATGGGGGTGAGCAACACCCCACTGATCCGCGCCTTTCTGCGGGCTGAACTGAAGGTGGCGGTCTGTGACAAGTCCCCCCGGGAGCGGGTGGAGGAGCAGGCCGCCGAGCTGGAGAGCCTGGGGGCCAAGCTGCGGCTGGGTCCTGACTACCTGGCCAAGATACACAAGGCCGACATCATTTTCCGTACGCCCGGACTCAGCCCCAACACGCCGGAGCTGGAAAAGGCGGTGGCGGGGGGGAGCATCCTCACCTCTGAGATGGAGCTGTTTTTCCAGCTGTGTCCGTGCCGGATCATTGGCGTGACGGGCAGCGACGGAAAGACCACCACTACCACGCTCATCAGCGAGTTCTTAAAGGAGGCGGGCCTTAACGTCTATCTGGGGGGGAACATCGGCCGGCCGCTGCTCCCCGATGTGGACGGCATGACCCAGGAGGACGTTGCGGTAGTGGAGCTGTCCTCCTTCCAGCTGATGACCATGAACCGCAGCCCCAATGTGGCGGTGTTTACCAATTTGTCACCCAACCACCTGGACTACCACCACACCATGGAGGAGTACACCGGGGCCAAGCTGAACATTTTCTGCCATCAGAACCCCCAGGACCGGGCCGTCTTCAACTATGACAACGACATTACCCGGTCGCTGGCCAAGGCCGCTGTGGGCCGGGCCATGCTGTTCAGCCGCAAGCAGCGGCTGGAGGAGGGGGTATACCTCCGGGACGGCGCCATCTGGCTGACCAACGACATGGGCAGCCGGGAGGTTCTGCCGCTGGCCGACATCCATATCCCCGGTGTGCACAACATCGAAAATTACATGGCCGCCATCGCGGCGGTGGACGGAATCGTCCCCGATAAGTGCGTCCGGGCGGTGGCCCAGCGTTTCACCGGAGTGGAGCACCGCATCGAGCTGGTGCGGGAGCTGGACGGGGTGAAATACTACAACGACTCCATCGGCACCAGCCCCACCCGCACCATGGCCTGTCTGGACTCCTTCGACCAGAAGCTGATCCTCATTGCCGGCGGGTATGACAAGGGGGTTCCATTTACACAGCTTGGCGTGTCTATGGTGGAGAAGGCTAAGGTCCTGATTCTCACTGGCGACACCGCCCCCGCTATCAGGAAAGCGGTGGAGGATGCTGAGGGCTATGCCGGGAGCGGCTTGCGGCTCCTTGAAACCGAGGACCTGGCCGCCGCCGTGGCCGCCGCCCGGGACGCCGCCCAAGAGGGGGATGTGGTGGTGCTGTCCCCAGCCTGTGCCGCCTTTGACCGCTTCAAAAACTTTATGGAGCGTGGAAAGGTGTTTAAACAGCTGGTGAACGAACTATAATTGAAATAGATAGGATTGACAAGTGAAATGGCTTTACTGATAAACGACCGTGTCAGGGCTCTGGGCGACCAGGCCCAGAGCCAGCTGACAGAGGAATTTTCCCGCATCGACGCCATCGCCCAGGAGAACACCGCCCGGGTGCTGGCCGCTTTTCAGAAGCACAAGGTGGCCGACGGCTATTTCGCCGGCACAACCGGCTACGGCTACGACGACCTGGGCCGGGATAAGCTGGACGAGATTTACGCCGGCCTCTTCGGTACTGAGTCCGCTCTGGTGCGCATCCAGTTTGTCAACGGCACCCACGCCATCGCCTGCGCCCTGTTTGGCGCGCTGAAAGCGGGGGATGTGCTGCTGTCCGCCGTGGGCGCGCCCTACGACACCCTGCTGGGGGTGGTGGGAGCGGTGGACAAGGGCCCCGGATCCCTGAAAGACTACGGCGTGGAGTACAGACAAGTAGAACTCCTTGACAACAAGCCCGACCTGGAGGGGATGGCCAAAGCCGCTGCGGACCCCCGAGTGAAGGCGGTGCTCATCCAGCGCTCCAAGGGCTACTCCACCCGGGCGTCTCTGTCAGTGGAGGAGATCGGGGAGATGTGCCGGGTGATTAAGGGCGCCAACCCCAGCGCCGCCATCCTGGTGGACAACTGCTACGGCGAGTTTGTGGAAGCTCTGGAGCCCACCCACGTGGGGGCCGATCTGGTGGTTGGCTCTCTAATCAAAAACCCCGGCGGCGGGCTGGCTCCCACAGGGGGCTACATCGCCGGCCGGCGGGACCTGGTGGAGGGGGCCGCTATGCGGCTCACCGTCCCCGGCATCGGTGGGGAGTGCGGCTGCACCCTGGGTCAGAACCGCCTGCTCTACCAGGGTCTGTTTCTGGCGCCCCACACGGTGGCCCAGGCGGTGAAAACCGCCGTCTTCGCCGCCAAGGTGATGGAGCTGCTGGGCTATGAGACAGAACCCCACTCCTCGGCGGTCCGCCACGACATCATCCAGATGATCCACATGAAGGAGCCGGAAGCTCTGCGGAGATTCTGCAAGGGTATCCAGTTCGGCGCGCCGGTGGACTCCTACGTTACCCCGGAGCCCTGGGACATGCCGGGCTACGACTGCCAGGTGATTATGGCCGCCGGGGCCTTCATCCAGGGCGCGTCCATCGAGCTGTCCGCCGACGCCCCCATGCGGGAGCCCTATACCGTCTACCTCCAGGGGGGGCTGACCTACGAATCAGGCAGGCTGGGCGTCCTGCTGGCCGTCCAGGAGCTGCTGGGACCTTCTGTTTAACATTAAAACCGAATAAAAGTTCAGGGTGGGGTGTACTATGGAAGAAAAAAATAATATCCAAATTGCGATAGAAGCATTTGGCCATAGGCACCCAGAGATAAAGTTGGAAAAATCGACGATTTCTTGCCAAAATATCAGAGTGCTTGAAAACAAGCTCCATATTACGATACCAACTGCGGTGAAGGACTATTTTCAAGCTTATACATTCTCCGTCCCATTTGTTGCAGGAAGGCTGCTGGGTGACTTTTCATATACCTACTGTGAAGAGACAGGCGGGTGGCGTAAGATGGAGGTCGAGGAAGAAATTTCGACTAGAATTATACAGCTTCCGTTAATGTTTCCAGATTCTGATTTGCGTGAGTTTGAAAGAGTGAATGAAATTTTTATTGGAACAGGCTTCCTATATTTGGGCTTATACGACGAAGAAAAATATGTTTTACTCGACTTACAAACCGAACAGGTGTATCAAGCGGACATGGCGCGAGTGCGCCCAACGTCAAAAGAAGAGGCTAGAGCAGATATTCTAAAGTGGGCGCTTCCATTTTTTGATCGCTTTGATGATTTGGTGCGCTGTTTTTTTGCGGGCGAACTTTATGATGAGGAAGAAATGACTTTTGATGTTGAGTAAAGTAGGCAGAAATTAGGCGGTGGAAGTAGAAAGAAGTGGCGCAATGAAGTACCTGATAAAATATTTTATAGATGTTGCGGTGTTGGTTTTCCTGTACGCTTTCGTCTTTTTCAGGAGGTGGCGGGCCCAGGGCAGAGATATCTTGCTTGTCAACACCCTCATGTATGTATACCTCTCTCTGGTGCTCTATGTTACTATGATGCCAGTAATTGTATCCATTCCATTCATGCTGGACCACCCCTATAAACCCATGAATCTGGTGCCGTTTATCGACGTCTCTTTGGGGAGGGGGGACTTTTTCAGGCAGGTGTTCTTGAACGTCATCATGACCATGCCCTTCGGGTTCTTGTTTCCGCTGACCAATGGCAAAAGAGCCAAATTCGGCGTGGCGGTGTTTTTCTGCTTTTTGATGAGCCTGGGTATCGAACTGCTGCAGCCGTTCTTCGACCGCTCCTCGGACATCACGGATCTGATCACAAATGTGATCGGCGGAGCGTTGGGCTATGGCCTGTACGCAATTTTTAAGCCGGCTGCCTTTTGGGTCTTGGAGCGCTTGAAAACCAGTTGACAGGATATTTTGCGGGGAACGCCCTCCACCAAACGATTGAGAGGAGTAGGAGGCTATGGATGAGCTGTTAAAAAAGTATGTGCATCAAAATTGGGACGATATATCCGACCACCGAAATGACAAATACTATTTTGTACAGGCTTCTGACGATATGGAAACCGTTTTTTCGGAGGTGCGGTATCAGTTGGAAGCAGAAATCCCAGAGACACTAAAAGCGTTTTATAGAAACTTTGGGTGTGGTTTTCTTTGGCTCAATCAGAAGCAAAAGAAGGGGCTTTATAGAATCCTCTCCCCAGAAGAAATTTTGGATTTATATTTTGAGCCGGACAGTGGCGAAATTCCAGATGATTTTATAACCTATCGTCAAAACGCGTGGGAGAACTTGGAGGAAAACAAGCTTCTGGCCTTTTGTCTCTTTGGGGAAGAAGGCAGCCTGCTCTATATCAGCGTTGAAGACGGCGTCATATACTACCTTTCCGCGGCCTATAAAATAGCGGATTTTCTTTCCGATTTTTTAGCGTCATTGGATCAAGAAGTTGACTATTTTATAAAATGACAGTCTCAATACAAGGGTATGGGTTCAGCCCGCAATAAATAGAGGTTCAGGGGGTAACAAAAGTGAAATCATTTGATGTGAACTATAAGTTGTTGGATGAAATGTATCAGGACGAGTACTACCCTGATTTTCTGGTGGACAAGGTGAAGGCAGCGCTTCAGGAGGTCATTGACCTGCTGGAGTGCGGCGAGACTGACACCGAGGTTATCCAGGAGAAACTGGACAAGGCGGTCTGTGCGGTAAATGATCTGCAAGATGAATTTGAAGAGAACGACAGCGAGATCGAAACCGTGGCCCGCGACTGTATCGGTACAACTGTGGACTACATTTTGGAGTGGTTTGGCATTCCAATCGATGTGGAGGAGGCCATCCGGGAACGGGACTGGTAACAGATTACATCAGGGGCATAGGCCAAGCTGGTTTTAGAATATCCTGACCCATAGGAGGTGAGGGTATGGGGCCATGGAGACGGGAGTTTGTCCGGTACATGCGCCGGCCGGCGGGACGCCGGCGGCCGGTTTGGACGGGCCCCGGTCCCGCGCTGAGAATCCCGCCGGCCCTCCTCACCCTGGCGGTGGCTTTGATGGTTTCGGCGGCAATCATTACTCTGCTGGAGAACAAGCTGCGCCCGGTGGTGGCGGAAATCGCCGCCGCCCAGGCCCAGAATACCATGACCGGGGTGGTGGAACACGCCATCACCGCCGGCCTGGCCGCCCGGCAGGTCAGCTACGGCGACTTCGTCGCCATCCAGCGGGACGAGGGGGGGGCGGTCACCGCCCTGACCACCGACATGGCCCGAATGAACCTGCTTCGAACCGAGCTGACCGCCGCCATTCTGGAGGCGCTGGAAGGGGTGGACGTGTCCGACATCCAGGTCCCCCTGGGCAGCCTCTTCGACCTGGAGCCCCTGTGGGCCAAGGGGCCGGCGCTGAAAGCGAAGGCCATGACCGTGGGGACGGTGCGGGCGGAGTTCAACAGCCAGCTTACCTCCGCCGGGGTAAACCAGACCCTCCACCGCATTTGGATGGAGGTGGATGTGCCCATGACCCTGCTTCTTCCAGGCGGCGAGGTGGAGACGGCGCTGAGCACCCGGCTTTGCGTGGCGGAGACGGTGATTGTGGGCCGGGTGCCGGACACCTATTTGCAGTTGGACCGGCAGTACAGTGAAACGAGTTAAAAGGGTGGGGCTGGCCCTTTCAAACTTGTTAGACAATGAACAAAGGATAGGGGAGAGGGCGGCTTGATACTTGACATCTTAGACTATGCGGAACAGATGCTCCCCTTGGGGGCCGCTGCGCTGGCTGTCTTTTTGCTCCTCCGGCCCGCGCGAAAAAGACGGCTCAACAGGCTGAATTTGCTCAGCTCTGGACGGCGGGAATGGGCGCTGGCCCTTTTCCTGGTCTTTTGCGCCGGATTGGCGGCGCTGACCCTGTTTCCTGCCAACCTCTGGGCTTACGTGTTCGACCGGTTCTTTCGCCGGGATTATTGGGAGTGGGCGTGGAGCGCCAACGGCTGGCGGTTGGCCGACTTCTATCCCAGTTGGGAGGAGACAGCGTCCCAATTCGCGCACCTGCCCAACATGCTCAAGCCCTTTGAGGAGATTTCCCGGGCCTTGAACCGAAGAAGCTACTGGCTGCTGTTCATGCTGCTGGGCAATATCATCATGTTCATGCCCTTGGGCTTTTTTCCCGCCCTGCTGTGGCGGAAGTGGAGGTGGTGGAAGTCCCTGCTGGCGGGCTTTTGCACCTCATCCTCTATCGAGTTTATCCAGTTTTTTATTGGCCGCAGCACCGACATCGACGACGTGATTCTGAACACTATTGGGGCCATGACCGGCTTCTGGGCCTTCTGCCTGCTGCGGGCGGTTCTGCCAAACTTCACCAAAAAATTTCAATGTCAGCCTAAAGGAGGGTATTATCGTGAATGATTTTAACGAAATAGAGACGCTTCGCCAGGAGCTCACCCAGGCGGGCTACGAGTACTATGTGTTGGACAACCCTGTCATGTCCGACTACGACTATGACCACAAGCTCCGCCGCCTGGAGGAGCTGGAGACGGCCCACCCTGAGTTGGCCACCCCCGACTCACCTACCCAGCGGGTGGGGGGGCAGCCCCTGGAAGCCTTCACCCAAGTGGCCCATCGGGTGCCCCTGGAGTCCTTACAGGACGTGTTTGACTTTGAGGAGCTGGAAGCCTTTGACCAGCGGGTAAAGGGAGCCGTCCCCAAGGTGGAGTACGTGGTGGAGCCCAAGGTGGACGGGCTGTCGGTGGCTCTGGAGTATGAGGGCGGCCTTTTCGTGCGGGGGGCCACCCGTGGGGATGGACGGGTAGGGGAGGACGTCACCGAAAATCTGCGCACCGTCCGGTCCATCCCCTTGAAGATCCCCAACGCCCCGCCCCGGCTCATCGTCCGGGGGGAGGTGTTCATGCCAAAAAAGGTGTTCCACGCCCTGAATGAGGAGCGTGAGCGCAGGGGAGAGGCCCTGTTCGCCAACCCCCGCAACGCCGCCGCTGGTTCACTGCGCCAGCTGGACCCGAAGGTGGCCGCGTCCCGGAAGCTGGATATTCTGGTGTTTAATGTCCAGTATGCGGAGGGGGAGACATTTTCCACCCATGAGGAGACGTTGAACTACCTGCGGGACAAGGGCTTTAAAGTAATTCCACATTACAGCTGCGACAGCGTTTCCCAGGTAACGGAGCGTATTGCCCAGATTGGAGAGGGCAGAGAGGCTTTTCAGTTTGATATTGACGGAGCAGTTATAAAGGTAAATAGCTTGTCACAGCGTGAGACGCTTGGCTCTACAGCGAAATTTCCCCGCTGGGCCGCCGCCTATAAGTACCCGCCGGAGGTTAAGAGCGCCCAGGTGGTGGACATCGTGATTCAGGTGGGCCGGACGGGGGTGCTGACCCCTAAAGCGGTCTTGACTCCGGTCCGGCTGGCGGGTACAACCGTCACCAATGCCACCCTCCACAACCAAGATTTCATCTCTGAGAAGGACATCCGCATTGGGGATACCGTCTTGGTGCGCAAGGCGGGGGAGATCATTCCCGAGGTGCTTTCGGTTGTTGAGGACAAGCGTCCGGAGGGGACCCAGCCTTATTTTCTGCCCAAGGCCTGCCCGGTGTGCGGGGCCCCGGTGGAACGGGATGAGGACGGCGCCCACATCCGCTGTACTGGGGCGGAGTGTCCCGCTCAGCTGCTGCGGAACCTGGCCCACTTCGCCAGCCGGGACGCTATGGACATTGAGGGCTTGGGCATCGCCGTGATGGAAAATCTGGTGAACGCGGAGCTGGTAAAGACGCCAGGAGATTTGTACTTCCTGAACGAGGAGGATGTGGCCCAGCTGGACCGGATGGGGAAGCGGTCGGCAAAGAAACTGCTGGCTTCCTTGGAAAAATCCAAGGAACAGGACCTGTCACGGCTGATTTACGCCTTTGGAATTCGTCAGGTGGGTCAGAAGGCGGGCAAAATCCTGGCCGCCCGGTTCCAAACCATGGACGCCCTGCAAAACGCCGCTCTGGAGGAGCTCACCGCTGTGGATGATATCGGGGAGATCACCGCCCAGAGCATCCTGGACTGGATGGCCAGCCCCCAGAGCCAGCACCTGATTCAGCGGCTGAAGGAAGCCGGCGTCAATATGACGGCCGCCGAGCAGGGGAGCGACCAGCGTTTTGCCGGCATGACCTTTGTCCTTACTGGCGCTTTGGAGAAATTTACCCGGGACGAGGCCACCGGGATGATCGAGTCCCGGGGCGGCAAAGCGGCGGGCTCCGTATCGAAAAAAACCACCTATGTGGTGGCGGGAGAAGCGGCGGGTTCCAAGCTGCGCAAGGCCCAGGAGCTGGGGATTCCCGTTTTGACTGAGGAGGAATTTTTGGAGCTGATAAAGTGAAAACTGTATTTCAAAGCCGGGGGACAACCTGTGATGTTGAAATTCTAGGCGGCGAGGCTGCGTTTCTTATTCGATTCTACAACAGCGGGGACGAGAATTACGCCGAGCCGCTGCATGACCTGGTCATCGCGCCGTCGAGTTACGGTTTTTTGACTTTGAAGAAAGTTGGCGGCGATGGCGTCCTGAGTGGTTTTTTGGACGAGCAACATTTTAATCGGGATATCGTGGACGACATTGTAACTTTTATTGAAAATACGCTGCCTGGGTGCCGGGATATCTATTTGCCATATCATATTGATTTTGTTTCTCTCACTCACTATGAGGAGTACAATGGAGAGTACTGACAAAACATTGCCAGCCGGAAAGGAGGGAAGTCAGGCGGGCAGTTTGGGCCTACGCCCATAGGTCAACAAAATAAAAATTTTGTTGACCTGAGTGGAGGTTGAACCGCCAAACTGCCCTGAATGACGCTATTTTTGGACTACCGCACAGAAGCCCCGCCCATTCTCAGGGATTTCCTCGTGTATCATGAGACGATCCAGGGACATTCCCGGCGGACTGTGGATGAATACTACTTAGACCTGCGGAATTTTTTTCGCTTTCTCAAGCAGAGCAAAAACCTGGTTCCCAAGGATACTCCCATGGACAACATCTCCATCGACGACGCGGACCTCGCTTTAGTCCGGGACGTCACGCTGACAGACATCTATTCCTATATGAACTATCTGTCCCGGGACCGCGGCCTGAACAACACATCCCGAGCCCGTAAAGTCGCCACCATCCGGTCCTTTTATAAGTACCTCACCAATAAGGCCAAGCTTCTGGAGGCGAACCCTGTCCAGGACCTGGACTCGCCCAGATTGAAGAAATCCCTGCCGAAATACCTGAATTTAGATGAAAGTCTGGACCTTTTAGACCATGTAGACGGAAAAAACGCCAGCCGGGACTACTGCATTCTGACGCTGTTCCTCAACTGCGGCCTGCGTATCTCCGAGCTGGTGGGCCTGAACAAAACGGACGTTCGAGGAGAGCAGCTGCGGGTGCTGGGCAAGGGCAACAAGGAGCGAATGCTCTTCCTTAACGACGCCTGCCAGCGGGCACTGGAGGACTGGCTCACCGAGCGGGATTCCCTGACACTGGTAGACCAAAACGCCCTGTTCGTCACCCTCCAAAACCGGCGGCGCATCTCCACGGCGGCGGTCCACAAGCTGGTGAAGAAGCACCTGGCCGCCGCCGGGCTGGACAGCAGCCAGTACTCCTCCCACAAGCTGCGCCACACCGCCGCCACCTTGATGCTGCAAAATGGCGTGGATGTGCGCACCCTCCAGGAAGTGCTGGGCCACGACCACCTGAACACCACCCAGATTTACACCCACGTGGACAGCGAGAACATGCGCACCGCCGCCAAGGCCAACCCTCTGGGGGGCGTAAAGCAGAGAAAAAAGCCCAAAAAAGAGGAGTAATTTTACAGTTGAGGTGATCGATCATGTATGAGCTCTATTTTGCCGTGGTCATGCTGGCCCCCGCAGCTATGCTGATTGTGGGGCTGATGTGGAAGATATCCCCTCCCCCCTATCGGTCCAAGGGGCTGGCTTACAGCACGGAGCTGACCCAAAAGGACCCGGATGCCTGGGCGGCGGCCCACCGCCATTGCGCCAGACTGTGGACCCGCACTGGATTCATCGGCGGAGCGGCCAGCGCCTTTTTGATGGTTCTGTTCAAAGGGAATTACACTTCCTTCTGGATGTGGCTCATTGTGGGCCAGATGGTGCTGTTCTGTGTGTCGGTGTTTATGATCGACCTGTTCCTGAAAAACACATTTTCCCAGGATAACAGCGAAGAAAACAAGTAATTTGGAAATAAAACAGCCTGTCCGTTTGGACAGGCCGTTTTATGTTAATGCCCCGCGATGTATTCCTTCAGTTCATTATGGTACTCATCCAAAGTGTTATCCATCCGTTTTGTCTGGCGTGCGAGTACAAGGTCCGGCATGTACAGCGGTCGCTTTCCCCCAACCGTCATGGAACGCACACAGCCGATGCAGTAGACCACTACATCGTCGCACGGCATCTGTGCCGCCCGCTTTTTTTGAAATTCGGCCACCTGTTCGTTGGGGATGTGGGAATAAAAATTATCGCCGCAGCAGATGGATTTTGTCCCGCTGAGCTCCGAATCCACAACTTTAATGTTCATTTTCCGCAAAATATTCCGCACAGCGGCGTGAACCTGCGGTTTTTGGCGGAAGGAGCAGGAATCATGGACGGATACCGTCAGTCCATCATATTTTGGCAGGCACAGCCCATCTAGGTGGTCCAATATCTCCCAAAAGGTAATGGTTTTGACGCCCGGATACTCGGAGCGAAACCGGCGGTCACAGCCGGCGCAGTTATTGATAATGACTGCCCCCGCCGGCAGGCCAGGGTCATGGCGGCAGCAGACAGTGTGGAGCTTCACGGGGGCGAAATGCTCCCGCAGCAGCGCGAGCATCGGCTCCACCAGCTCAGGCGGGTAAAGGCTCATCGCGCAGCCAGGATTAAACCAGCAGTTCTCCCTGTCAATGCTTGTGAGCGCGACGCTGGGTATGGTTCTTCCGCTCATGACGCTTCCCCTGTTTCATCACATCTTGATCAGCTCATACTCCCGTGTGCCCAAGCCGATCTTCTCGGCGTGGGCCAGACAGCTGCGCCACTCCGACTCCGGGGTGGAGTTGGTGAAATGGTCGTGGTGGTCGTGGAACTCCGGGTCGGCCAGGTGCTTGGCCAGCTGGCTGCCCGGCATAGGCTCGGCGGCCATGCAGGCGTCCACGCAGGCCTGGTCCAGGGCCAGGGGGTCGGTGGAGGCGAACATGCCGATATTGGGCAGGATGGGCACGTCGTTCTCGGCGTGGCAGTCGCAGTTGGGGGACACATCCACGATTAGGGAGATGTGGAACTGGGGCCGGCCGTCCACCACCGCCTTGGTGTACTCCGCCATACGGCAGTTCAGCGCCGCCTGGGCGTTATCATTGGTGAAATAGATGGCGTCGAAGTTGCAGGCCCCCAGGCAGCGGCCGCAGCCCACACAGTGGGCCTCGTCCACATGCATCTTCCGGGCTTGCTCATCAAAGACCAGCCCGTTATTGGCGCACTCCTTCTGACAGCGGGTACAGCCCCGGCACTTCTTCTGGTTGATTTTGGGCTTGCCGCTGGCGTGCTGCTCCTTCTTCCCCGCCCGGGAGCCGCAGCCCATGCCAATATTCTTGATAGCGCCGCCGAAACCGGTCATCTCGTGGCCCTTGAAATGGGTCAGGCTGATAAACACGTCGGCGTCCATAACGGCCCGGCCGATCTTGGCCTTCTCCACATATTCGCCCCCCTCTACAGGGACCTCCACGTCGTCGGTGCCCTTCAAGCCGTCGCCGATGAGGATGGGGCAGCCCACCGTCAGCGGCGTAAAGCCGTTCTGCCAGGCGCACTCCAGGTGCTCCAGGGCGTTTTTCCGGCTGCCGGGGTACATGGTGTTGCAGTCGGTGAGGAAGGGCTTGCCCCCCAGCTCCTTGACCACGTCCACCACAGCCCGGGCGTAGTTGGGCCGCAGGTAGCTGATGTTGCCCAGCTCGCCGAAGTGCAGTTTGATGGCCACAAATTTGCCCTCCAGCTCCAGGTCCTGTATGCCCGCCTTTTTAATCAGCTTTTTCAGCTTGGTGGGCAGGCCGTCGCCGTAAGCCTGGGTGTGGAAATCGGTAAAATAAACCTTTGCTTTCTCCATAATCAAGTCTCCTCCTAATGTAAATCTAGGAAAACTATACCATATAAAGTGCCCTTTAAGTCAAGAGAAAATTATGCCTTTTCCCGGCGGCTCTCCAAAATCCCCGGGATGATGGAGCACAGGGAGCCGGCCACAATGAGGGCCACGCCGGCCAGCATGTTGGCGGATATCTCCTCCCCGTGGACCATCCAGGCCAAAAGGGGCGACAGGGCGGGCTTGAAGAAGTAGACGAGGGAGACTACGCTGGCCGGCTGGTACTCCATGGCCAGGAAATAGGCGAGGAAGCCCACACCCGCCACGCCTACAGACACAAAGAGGACATAGGGCAGGTTTTGGAGGGTGTATCCGGCGAAAACGGGAATATTGGCGAAGCTGTCCAGCCCCGCCCCCTGGAAGGCCTGGGCGGCCGAGGGAATGTGGGAGAGCAGGATGAAGGCCAGCACAATCAGGCTTCCGAACAGGAAGCTGAAACAGGTGACCACCGCGCCGCCGAATTTGGCCACCTTCCGCTTGCCCATCACTCCGTACAGGGAGAACAGCAGCGTGGACAGCAGGGCTAGGGCAACTCCGGTCATGTTCAGCTTGACGTCCCAGGGGCTGATGATGATTACGGTGCCGACGACCTCCAGGGCCAGGGCGGCGTAGTGGCGGGGCTTGATGGGCTCCCCCAGCATGAAGAAGGCCAGGAATGTAACAAATACCGGGTTGCAGCTGAACATGACCGCCGCCACCGAGGAATTGGTGTAGCTCACCGCCATCTGGAGGATGGGCATACACAGGGCGATGCCGATCAGGCCCAGCAGGGCGAAGTAGGCCATAGTGCCCCCGTCCAGACGCTCCCCCCGCTTTTTCAGGCTGTGGAGGGCCACCGGCAGCAGAAACACAAAGCCGATGGCGAACCGGCACAGGGTCAGCTGGACCGGGTTGATCTGTCCGGCAATGAATTTCAGCACAACCTCGAAGGAGGTGAACATCACCACCGCCACAGCGATGTAGAAATAACCCTTTTTCATGCGGCCTCTCCCCTTTTTTCGATTCTGGAATGACTATATACTTCGCCCAATCACATTAGAGCACGCTTAAAGTCCTCGTACATCTCGAATACAATTTTTAAAATCTCTTCCAAATCCTCATATGTTCCAAAAACCGGATTTTTGATGCGGTAGTTCACATCAATCAACCGTCTGGAATATGTACTCCAGGGAGCGCCAAGGAGCAGGACGCCGCCCTCCTCCACCACCCAGACCAGTTCAGCAATGCCGTACCGCAGGATGATGTGGATATTAAACGTGTATTTTCCGATGCACTCCTCTTTGATTCTGTAAAATTTCTCTCTGGTGTTAAACTGCGGCGAATATCCTGCCGCACGGATCATCGCCATCACTTCTTCCCCATCCATATAAATCAAGCGATCATCCGGCGGTGTTTTGGCCGCACTGAAACGGGCGGATAATTTTTCATACCGCTCAACAAAGTTGATGTTCAGCAGGGCGTCTTTTATTTTGGGGTTCAGTTCAGTCATTTTTTCTATGCAATCCAGATGTGTATTACCGGGTGTCCGGTCTGCCCCGCATATTGACACAACTCAATTAAATCTTTCACTGCGGCTATTGCCTCTGGCGGCAACGATTCCTTCAAGCCCATGGCCTGATACCACGCTTCCGCCAGAGGGGCCGCATCCTTAATTTCGATGGCGGCAAAATACTTCTCCCACTCCTCTGACACGATGAAAAACCCACGGTCCTCCGCATCAAAGTAGCAGGTCAAACCCTCGCGGAACGGAACTGGTTTCTGAGGAGAAAAGGCGGCTGCGCATTCGGACAGAGTCTGTAAATCTCTGGGGAGCAGGTGCAGAGAAAAGTCCGCCTTTCGGGCCATTCGCTGGTTTAACGCCTGGTAATCCGCCGTTTCAAGAGCTTCCAGCATCTCCTTTGTATCCTCGGTCCGGCCGCCCGCGCAAAAAATCAAAGAAAGCCCCATAACAAGCTCCTGTCACATGCGGGCCCGGTGGTACACTTTTTTGCCCTTCTTCACCATCAGGCCGTCGCCGGACAGGTCGCCGGCAGTGTAGCTGACGGTGGCGGCGGCCACCTTCTCGCCGTTGACCTCCACTCCGCCCTGCTCCACCAGGCGGCGGGCTTCCTTTTTGGAGGGGGCCAGCTTGCACTTGACCATCAGGTCCAGCACGCCGATGGCGCCGTCGGTGAGGTCGGCGTCGGTAAGCTGGGTGGCGGGCACGTTGGACATGTCGCCGCCCCCCACAAACAGGGCCTTGGCGGCTTCCTGGGCCTTGACGGCCTCCTCCTCCCCGTGGACCAGCTTGGTCAGCTCAAAGGCCAGGATTTCCTTGGCGGTGTTCAGCTGGCTGCCCTCCCACCGGTCCATCTCGTCGATCTGCTCCAGGGGCAGGAAGGTGAGCATCCGCAGGCACTTGAGGACGTCGCCGTCCCCCACGTTGCGCCAGTACTGGTAGAATTCGTAGGGGGAGGTCTTATTGGGGTCCAGCCACACCGCGCCCTTGGCGGTCTTGCCCATCTTTTTGCCCTCGGAGTTGAGCAGAAGGGTAATGGTCATGGCGTGGGCGTCCTTGCCCAGCTTGCGGCGGATGAGCTCGGTGCCCCCCAGCATGTTGGACCACTGGTCGTCGCCGCCGAACTGCATGTTGCAGCCGTGGTGCTGGAACAGGTAGTAGAAGTCGTAGGACTGCATGATCATATAGTTGAACTCCAGGAAGGACAGCCCCTTTTCCATCCGCTGCTTGTAGCACTCCGCCCGGAGCATGTTGTTCACCGAGAAGCAGGCCCCCACATCCCGCAGGACCTCGATATAGTTCAGCTTCATCAGCCAATCGGCGTTGTTGATCATCATGGCCTTGCCCTCGCCGAACTCGATGAACCGCTCCATCTGCTTTTTAAAACAGTCGCAGTTGTGGCAGATGGTCTCCTCGGTCATCATGGAGCGCATGTCGGTGCGGCCGGAGGGGTCGCCAATCATGCCGGTCCCCCCGCCGATGAGGGCGATGGGCCGGTTGCCCGCCATCTGCAAGCGCTTCATCAGGCACAGGGCCATGAAGTGGCCCACGTGGAGGGAGTCGGCGGTGGGGTCGAAGCCGATGTAAAATACGGCCTTCCCCTCGTTGATCATCTTGGAAATTTCCTCTTCATTGGTCACCTGGGCGATAAGCCCCCGGGCCTTCAGTTCCTCATAACAAGTCATCGCAATATCTCCTTTTTTACTATTTATGATTGTTCCCAACTGCCGCCGGCCTCATAGCTGAGGGGGGCGGTATGGGGATAGTCCTCCTCCGGCCTTTTATGCTTCAAGGCCCAGGCCTGCGGCGGAACGTAGAGGAGCGCTTCAAATTCCATATTCCATATCTCCTTCGCTCCTCCCTGCTCCGCCTTCTCATAGTAGCCGGGGCCGTTAACCAGAGCCACACAGCGGGAGTACAAAAAAGAATCGTCGCTCATAAGGGGCTCCGCTTTTTTACATTGAGCCGCCAGCTTTGGCGTGTCCAGTCCGTGCAAAAGCTCGGACATCAGATCGTCAAACTGAAAAATCCTGCCGTCCTCCTGCTGTGCCAGATACTGGATGACAGGGCGCAGCACCTTGCCGTCGTCCCCCTCATGGGACCAATCACACAGCTCCATGGCATCCCAGAAAAATTGAAATTTGTTCACAGCGCTCCCCCTGTCTCAGACGGTTCTGTTTGGCGGGCCAGCACCACGTTGTACAGCACCACGCTGCCCACCACGACCATGGCCCCCACCAGAGCGATAGGTCCGATCATCTCATGGTAGAACACCGCCACCAGAATGGGGTTGAGCACCGGCTCGATGCCGGACACCAGGCTGGCGGTGACAGGCGGGGTGGTTTTCAGGCCCTCGGTGAGCAGGATATAGGCCGCCCCCACCTGGAAAATCCCCAGCACCAGCAACGGGGCCAGCACGTTCGGGGTGAACTCCGCCTCATAGCCCAGAAAGGGCAGGCCCACCACCGCGCTGATCACATCCCCCCAAAAGACGGAGGAGATGGCGTCGCTGTCGGGCATGTCGTTCATCATGAATACCCCGGCATAGGACACCCCGGACAGCAGGGCCAGGATATTGCCCAGCATCCCCCCTGCCGACAGGCTGTCCACAAAGAACAGCAGAACGCCCCCCAGCACCAGGCCGCAGGCCAGCAGGTCCAGCTTTTGTGGCCGCTTTCCGAACAGAAGGATGGAAAACAAAATCACGAAAATCGGGGCGGTAAACTGGAGCACGATGGCGTTGGCGGCGGTGGTCAGCTTGTTGGCAATGGAAAAGAGGATGTTGGTGCCGCAGACGGCCAGCGCCCCCACCAGCACCCACAGGTTCATTTTGGGCTTGTGGCGGGTGGCCGCCAGATACAGGCCGATGACCACCAGGGCGATGGCGGTGCGGCCGCCGTTGATGGCCATGCCGCCCCAAGGGATCAGCTTGATGCACAGCCCCCCGATGCTGTACAGCACAGCGGCTAGGAACACGCACAGCGTTCCCCTTTGACGCGCTGACAAAACAATCACTTCCTTACAAAAAGCCCTCCGCCCGAGCAATTCGGACAGAGGGCGTAATAAACGCGGTACCACCTCTGGTTTGCCCGCCCCTCGCGGGGCGGACCTCGTGGAGCCTGGAGCTCCGGCGCGGTAACGGGCGCGGCCCGGCCTGTCCCCTACTGCGCTCAAGCGGTTCGGGCGGCTGCTCCAAGGGGTATTCACAGGGCGCTCCCCTCCCCCGTTTCACCAGCCCGGGGGCTCTCTGCGCGGGAAATCGCGGTGCTACTTGTCCTTTTCGTCACAGTAGCCACACTTTACCACAGTTTTGTGCCTTTGTCAACCGAAAAAAGACATTTAGAAGCTGTACCAATTTTGGCCGCAAAGATATGTACTGAGACTATTGGTACAGCTTCTTAGGTAAAGAACCGGTTCGGGCCAAAGCACACCCTTTTTTCGTCAATAAGCGCGCGAAGCCTCTCCAGGCGCTGGGCAAGCCGCTGCCTTTTCTCATCAAAATCCTGATCGTCGTAATCTACGAAGGAAGCCCATTCATCCACACTGCCGCTGATATCATCATAAAGATACTGGCAGAAGTCGATCATGCTGGTATGGGAAAGGTATTCAAACACCTTATCCTTGTTCTCTTTGACGGGGCCGCTCCCTTCATGTTCGTAGAAAATATAGCAGTTCCAATAGCTTACAACGCACAGCATTCTTCCTGGCTCCAGATTTCCGCAGACGCAAAAGGGGCACAGCGTCTCCAGCCCGTGAACCGCCTGTTCCACCCATTCGATCCCAACATCAGTCAGGTAGCTCAGGCCGTATACAGATGTACCCTCCAGGCTGAAATCCGACCAGCCGGCTTGGGGTTTTGTCAGCATTTTCTCACCCTCCAGAATAAATATCCCTTTTAACTTTCGTGTTGATGAAAGTTCCATTTCTTGGTTTTTGTCAAAATAACGATGCAGGCAGCTATCCACCATGAATAACTGCCTGAAAACTGGAATTTAACAATCTAACGTCTGTAAGTAATTTTCAATTTCCAATGCAGAAGAAACGGCATTGTCTATGATATTTGATGTCATTTTTTCTTTATTATTAAAATCTATTTGAGTTTCTGTTATAACCTCTAAGACAGAATACTTTGGCATTACTTCAACATTTTTATTCCATTTGCTATCCTTCAACAAATTCCAATATTGTTTCCGAATATCTGCTGTTCTGGCGCATAGCCATAATTCAAACCGCATTTTTTCATGGTTTAGCACCATTGCAAATTTTAACTTTTTATTTTTCACATAATCGTTTGTGAAATACCATTACTTAATTGTTCCTTATATATTGCTAAACTTTTTTGAATATCGCCTTTCATTTTCAAAGCCTCCCTGCAAATTTCTGTTTGCCGCACTGAATTATATCATGGTCAATTTTCAGTTTCAACCTGTGATCCGTCAAATTGCCGGAGCTCCCGGCAAACAACACAAAAAGTAAAAGGGAGGAATAAATCAGTGTTTAAGGCTTGTTTAGGCGCCGTTTGAAAAATGGAAATATGCCCAACGGCGAAAGATTTTGGCATCAGACAAACACAATTTGGGCGTTTTGACATTTTTCAAACAAGCCCTAAAACAGACTCTAGTCCAGCCAATCTAAAGGCGCGTCATCCTGAAACGGCCGCTTCCAGTAGACCTCATTTTTCTGCGCCCGCAACAGCAGTTCCTTTTTCCGTCTCAACAGCTCCCTGTCCATCCTGGAAATATATATCGCGGCGCCGATCTGGCAGTCCGAGCCGTCATAATCCTCATTCAGCAGGAAATCGAATAAAAGCTCAGCTAAACGATCATCGCTTCGATATCCTGCCATGAACTCGTCAATATATTGCTCAAAACCACGGATACAGCTGTATATCATGTATCCCTGCAAAATTTCTTTATTCCAGATTCCGCTTTCCATTGGACAGCACGCTTTTAGTTCCTCTAAATTTTTGAAGTATGTATACATGGCCTATCAACCCCTTGGAGCGTTTCGGCTGTAAATCAGCTCCGCGAACTGCCCGTACCGCTTTACCTCGTCCAGGCGGAACCGCATTTGGCCCTCTTTCTGGGTGAACAGCGGTATCCCCTCCCCCAGCAGGACGGGAGCGACCTGGACAATCAAATGGTCCACCGTGTCCCGCTCCAGCAGCGGGGCCAGGATGGTGTTTCCGCCGATGATCCAGATGTTCTTGTCCGGCCCCAGGCCCGACACAAACTCCGCGACATCTCCCCCCACCGGGATAAATCCCTTATGTGGCAGGCTGCCGGCGTGGGTGAAGACATAGTTTTCCGTGGTGGGGTAGACGCTGGCGGCATCCTCCAGCCGGGCGACCTCCTCAAAGGTCCGCCTGCCCATAATGGCAACGTCCATCGCCTGATAGAAGCGATCGCAGTCCGTCTCCTCTGGGCTGCCCGTCTCGTGGAGCCAGGACAGCCCATGGTTTTTGTCGGCCAGATAGCCGTCCAGGGTGACGCAGCCGTAGAAAAATACGCTCATAATCCTCCTTTTGACTGCGCTGCACAATGCTTTCGCCCAGGAAAATTTTGGGCATCGCAGAAAAATCCGTTCACGATTCCGGCCTGAATTTTGTGATATCCGCCAGAGGAAGCGTCAGCAGTTCCTCGCCCCAGGGCATTGAGACATGCAATATATTCCCGTCTGTGATTTCGGAGGCGTAAGAGGGGCCGTCTATCTCCTCCTCCCAGGCTTCGGACGGATAGACATGAAATTTATGCCTGCTGAGCGATTGGGATTCCACATCCAGGATATTGATTTCTCCGTACTCGAAATAAGGAGCGCCCTCCTCATCTTGATAGGCGTCTTCTACATACCAGGGTCCAAAGCCACCCAGCAGGGACTGAAAAAGGACCTTTTCGTCATGGGAAAACAGGTAGCCCGCCCCCTCGCCGTAGAAGTATTCCGAGTCAAACAGCGGAACCAGGCGGCTGTCCTCGATTTGGAACAGGCTGAAACCCTCTTCGCTTTCTCCCGAGAAAAAGGAAAAAATCAAATACCGCTCAGAGGGCGACAGCAGAAGCGTCCCGCCGCCATAACCACCCGATGGGCAGGTAAAGGAATGCGAGTATATGACCTCATGCTTGGAGCGGAGTAACAGCGAAATGTCCTCATCGTCTTGCAGGAGGATTTCCCGCCCATCGCTCAGCGTGAGGTGCGTTCCTTCTTTCATTGACGTGCCCCCTCTCAATCAAATCCTCGCCACGCCGGACCTGCGGGCGGCTTCGGCCACTGCCTTGGCCACGGCGGGCCCCACCCGGGGGTCAAAGGCTTCGGGGATGATGTAGTCGTCCCGCAGCTCCTCGTCGGAGATGATTTCAGACAGAGCCCGGGCGGCGGCCAGCTTCATCTCCTCGTTGATATCGCTGGCCCGCACGTCCAGCGCCCCCCGGAACAGCCCCGGGAAGGCCAGCACGTTGTTGATCTGGTTGGGGTAGTCGCTGCGTCCGGTGGCCACCACCCGGGCCCCGCCCGCCTTGGCGTCCTCGGGGAAGATCTCCGGCGTGGGGTTGGCGCAGGCGAAGACAATAGCGTCCTGATTCATGGTGGACACCATCTCAGGGGTCACCAGATTGGGGGCGGATACCCCGATGAACACGTCGGCCCCCGCCAGCAGGTCGGCCAGCGTCCCCTGGCGCCTGTCCCGGTTAGTCACCTTGGCAATCTCCTGTTGGGCCCAGTTCAGCTGACCGCACCCCTCATACACCGCGCCGAACTTGTCCACCAGGGTAATGTCCTGGAATCCGGCCAGCAGCAGCAGCTTGGTGATGGAGATGGCGGCGGAGCCGGCCCCGGAGAAGACCACCCGGACCTCCTCCTTCCGCTTACCCACCACCCGCAGGGCGTTGGCCAGTCCGGCCAGGACGATGATGGCGGTGCCGTGCTGGTCGTCGTGGAAGACGGGGATGTCGCACATCTCTTTCAGCTTCCGCTCGATTTCGAAGCACCGGGGGGCGGCGATGTCCTCCAGATTGATGCCCCCGAAGGAGCCGGAGATGTTATATACCGTCTGGACAAACTCGTCCACATCCTTGGTCTTGACGCACAGAGGGAAGGCGTCTACCCCGCCGAAGGTCTTGAACAGCACGCATTTGCCCTCCATCACTGGCATACCGGCCTCGGGCCCGATGTCCCCCAGGCCCAAGACGGCAGAGCCATCGGTGATGACGGCCACCAGGTTGTGCCGCCGGGTGAGCTGGTAGCTTTTGGCGGGGTCCTCCTGGATGGCCAGGCAGGGCTGGGCCACGCCGGGGGTGTAGGCCAGGGACAGGGATTCTCTGTCGTTGGCGGGCACGGTGGCCGCCACCTCGATTTTTCCTTTCCATTCGCCGTGCAGGCGCAGGCTCTCTTTTCCGTAATCCATGGGCTTATCTCCTCCTGAATTTCATGTGGGTATAGCATTTCCATTTTTCAAACGGCACCTATAGCAATCGTCTAAATTACCAACAGCGATTTTGTAGGGGCGGGTAATACCCGCCCGTTCAGAAAGATTACGCCATGCTGTCCTGCGGGCGGATGATATCCGCCCCTACCACGTGTCACGTATTTTGACGATTGCTATAGTTTCCTCTAATCTTCATTATACTAATCTTTGACAAAAACGCAATACCCCATTTGTTTCTACCGGGTTAATGGCTTTTTCCCGACAATTCTCCGCTTTTTTGCGCCGTTTTTATCATTTTAGCTGTTGACGCGCGGGGGTAATTCTGGTAGAATGTCGTTTAACTACTCTGAAATGTGTGTAAAAAAATGGAATTAAGGAGGAACTTATGGAAAAACATCACAGAGGAGAATGGGGCAGCAACTTGGGCTTCCTGATGGCTGCGGTGGGCTCCGCCGTGGGCCTGGGCAACATCTGGGCCTTCCCTTATAAAATGGGCAACAATGGCGGTTTCGCTTTTCTTGTCGTTTATCTGATCCTGGCCGCCACGGTGGGCTTCAGCATCATGCTGTGTGAGCTGGCCATCGGCCGGAGGGCGGGCCGGAGCGTGCTGGTGAGCTATCAGCAGGCGGGCGGCAGAATGGGCACCTTCCTGGGCTTTTTGGCCATGCTCTCCCCCTTCCTGATTTTGAGCTTCTACACCGTGCTGGGCGCCTACTGCATGGAGTATATGTCCCTGAATCTGGCCGACCTGGCCTTTGGCGTGGCCGCTATGGCGGGCATGTCCGGCGGCGCCACCTTTGAGTCCATGCTCACCAACCAGTTCGGCTCCGTGGCCTTTACCTTCCTTTTCGTTTTCATCTGCTTCCTCATTATCCGGGGCGGCATCAAGGACGGCATTGAGAAGTTCAACAAGGTCGGCATGCCTGCCCTGTTCATCATGCTGGTCATCGTCATTGTCCGGTCCGTCACCCTGCCTGGGGCCGGCGATGGACTGCGCTTTATGTTCTCACCCAACTTCGCCCCCTTCCAAGAGGATTTCCTGGGCGTGCTCTCCGCCGCCGGCGGGCAGATGTTCTTCTCCCTGTCCCTGGCTATGGGCATCACCGTCACCTACGGCTCCTACCTGAGCAAGAAGGAGAGCCTGGTGAAGAACTCCCTGATTATCATTATCTCCGACACCATTGTGGCTATTATGGCCGGTATGGCCGTTCTGCCCGCCGCCTTCGCGCTGGGCGGGGCCGGCGCGGAGAAAAAGGGCCCCAAGCTTCTGTTCATCACCCTTCAAGACGTGTTCAACGCCATGGGCCCCACCGGCCCCATCTTTGGTGTGCTGTTCTACCTGTTGGTAATCCTGGCCGCCATTACCTCCGCCATTGCCCTGCTGGAGGTGCTGGCCACCTTCCTGTCCGACCGTGCCGCTCTGAAAGGACACACCCCCGACCGGAAGAAGCTGGTTACCATCGTCTGCCTGGTGGTCTTCGCCGAGGCCACGCTGGTAGCCGCCGACGGCCTGGGCTCCAACGGCCTTTGGATTCCCTTCCATGAGACAGGGCGGAACCTGGGCGGCTCCTGGCTGGACTTTATGGACTTCATCTCCGAGGGCGTGGCGATGCCTTTGGGCGCCCTGCTTATGTCCATCTGGATCGGCTGGTTTGTGGGCCCCAAGCTGGTCCGGGACGAGGTGGACCTGGAGGGCCACAAAATGAGCGGCAGCCTGTATGGTTTCTTTAACTTCTGCATCAAATTCATCGTCCCTGTCGCCATGGCGTTTATCCTCTATGGCATGGTGGCCGATTTCATGACGATTCCCAAACCTTGACCAAAAATTTCGGGGCGCGCAGCTTGATTGCTGCGCGCCCTGTTTTGTCTTCAAAAATAGCGTCTGACTTCCCTCGTATATTGTGTGTACGCCTGGCCGAACCGCTCGGTACACCAAGCTTCCTCCGCCAGTATCAGCCAGTGGCCCGATATCTGGAAGGCCGCCGCCGCCTCGAACAGAACCGGCGACCGGGTGAGAAGTACGCACCCCATAAAGCATACAAAATAGGCCGCGTACATGGGGGTGTGGAATGAGCCCTATTATTTTTTCCCCGCTTTTTTTCGATAGCCCTCCGCCTGATCCAATAGCTCCGACGCGCTTTTGCGCAGGGAGTCGGTGACAGCGGCCCCGCCGATGAGCCGGGCCAGCTCGTCCACCCTGTCCGGGCGCTCCAGCCACGCCACCTGGGTATAGGTGCGGCCCTTCTCCTCCCCCTTCTCCACCATAAAGTGGACGTCGGCCATAGCGGCGATCTGGGGCAGATGGGTGACGCACAGCACCTGCTTGCGCCGGGCCACGTCGGCCATTTTCTCGGCCACCTTCTGGGCCGCCCGGCCAGACACGCCGGTGTCCACCTCGTCGAACACCAAACTGCCGATGCCATCGTCCTCGGCCAGCACGTTTTTCAGGGCCAGCATGATTCGGGCCAGTTCGCCGCCGGAGGCCACCTTTTGAATGGGCTTGAGGGCTTCGCCCAGGTTGGCGGACATGAGGAACTGCACCTGATCCATCCCGGTGTCGTCCATTCCGTCCTGGCCAGGGTTGGGGGCGAACTCCGTGACAAACTGGACCTTGGGCATATCCAGCTGGCGCAGCTCCTCCTGCACCCGCTTCTGGAGGTTGTCCGCCGCCTTCCTCCGGGCCTTGGACAGCTCCCCTCCCCTCTTTTGGGACTCTGTCCGGGCCTTGGACAGCTCCTTTTCCAGCTTCTGGATGGTGTCGTCGGCGTCCTGGATCTGTTCCAGCTCCGCCCTGCATTTTTCCAGATAATCCAGCATTTCGGCCACCGTAGGGCCATATTTCTTTTTCAGACGGTAGATCACGTCCAGCCGGCCCTCCAGCTGGTCCAGCTCCTCCGGGGAGAAGTCGAACTCGTCGGCAAAATCCCGGACGCACTCCGCCGCGTCGTCGGCGGCATAGCGCAGGCTGGTAAGCTTCTCCCCCAGCGTCTCCAGCTGGGGCCCCAGCCGGGCCACGGAGCGGACGGCCCCCTCCGCTTCGCTGATGAGGTCGCAGGCCCCCCTGCTGTCCTCCCCGCCGGACAGGGCGAACTGGGCTTCCTGGATGGCCTCCATCAGCTTGCCCGAGCTGCGGAGCAGGTTCTTTCGGGCGTCCAGCTCCTCGTCCTCCCCCGGCCGCAGCTCGGCGCGCTCCAGCTCCTTGATCTGATACTCCAATGTGTCCACCCGGCGGGAGCGCTCCGCTTCGTCCATCTCCAGCCCGGCGATCCGCCTGCGCAGGCCGGCCATGGTGTGGTAGGCCGTCTGGTAGGACTCCAGCAGGCCGCCGGTCTTGCCGAAGCTGTCCAGATAGCCCAGGTGGCACTCCGGGTCCAGCAGCTGCTGCCCGTCGTGCTGGCCGTGGATGTTCAGCAGCTGGCGCCCCAGCTCCCGAAGCTGAGCCACCGTCACCGGCCGGCCGTTGACCCGGCACAGGTTCTTTCCATCGCCGCGGATCTCCCGCTGGAGCAGCAGCTCCTCCTCTTGCGGGCCCAGGCCGTTGTCCTCCAGCCAGGGCAGCTGGGGCAGGCCGGTGAAAACAGCGGTGACATGGGCCGACTTGGCTCCGGTGCGGATCAGCTCCCGGCTGGTCCGCTCCCCCAAAACAGCGCTGATGGCGTCGATGACAATGGATTTGCCCGCGCCAGTCTCGCCGGTGAGGACGTTGAAGCCCCCGCCGAACTGGATGTCCACCGACTCAATGATGGCGATATTCTCGATGTGAAGCAATGAGAGCATGATTGGTTCCTCCTCTGCGTGTTCTTTTCTTTTGTGTACAAAAGAAAAGAACCAAAAGAAAAAACTTTGGGAAAAACTTCGTTTTTCCTCTGGGAATAATCTACTGGTTTTGGTTTTTTGGAGCAAACGAGGGGTAAGAGGAAAAATCGTCAGCGCAGCAGCTTATGCACCTCGCCGCTGAACTGCTGGGCGGAGGAGTTGTCCCGCATGATCAGAATACCGGTATCATCCCCGGCCAGCGTCCCAACCATCCCCTCAATCTCCATATTGTCCAGCGCCGAACAGGCCGCCGAAGCCAGGCCGGGCATGGTGCGGACCACCACAATATTCTGGGCCACATCCACCGAGATGACCCCCTCCTTGAAGATATTGCGCAGGCGGGTATCGGAGGTGGAAGCGGTCTTTCGGTCGGATTGGGCGTAGCGGTAGCCCCCGGAGCCGGTGAGCTCCTTCACCAGCCGAAGCTCCTTGATGTCCCGGGAAATGGTGGCCTGAGTGGTGACAAATCCTCGGGATTTCAGCTCTTCCAGAAGCTGCTCCTGGGTTTCCACGTCCTGGGACTGCACAATTTTGATGATTTCATTCTGCCGCGTGTTTTTCATGGCGCCACTCCTCCAAGTTTCTGGTTGATTACCTGGTAAAAGCTGCGGTCGGCCAGACGGAGGAGCTGGGTGCACCGCGTTCCCTGGCGGACCTCCACCCTGTCGCCCCCTGACAGCCGGACGGCCTTTCCCCCGTCAACTGACAAGTATAAATACTTGCGGTTCCCTCTGGGGAGCTGGACTGTGACAATCCGCTCCGGAGCCAGAACCATGGCTCTGGCAGCCAGCTGATGGGCGCAGACAGGGGTGACAATAATGCTTTTGGAGGTGGGCTCCACAATGGGCCCGCCCGCCGACATGGAGTAGGCCGTGGAGCCGGTAGGGGTGGCCACAATGATGCCGTCCCCTGTAATGGAGGTTACCTTTACACGGTCCGCCAACACCTCCATTTCGGCCACCCGGGCCATGGAGCCCTTGGAGATGACGGCATCGTTGAGGGCCAGGTCCTGGCTGATTATCTTATCGCCCCTCAGCACCTTCACGTCCAGCATCATCCGCTCCTCGATGGTGTACATCCCATGGGCCAGCGGGGCCAGCAGCGACAGTTCACTCCGCTCCAGCTCGGCCATAAAGCCAACACTGCCGGTGTTGACCCCCAGAATGGGCACCCCGTGGAGGGTGGCGTCCCGGGCCGCATGGAGGATGGTTCCATCTCCGCCAAAGCAGATCAGCAGGTCGGCGGTGGGCAGCTCTTGGTCCAGCGTGGACAGTACGGCCTGCTTAGGCAGGTCCAGCCTGTCCCCTTTTCTGGGCTGAAAGGGCAGGCACAGCACCGTCTGAGCGTCGGCGTGCTCCAGAATCCGCCGGGCCTCCAAGGCGACCCGCAGCCCTTTGTCCCGGTAGGGGTTGGAGCTGAGTACAATTTTCACCGAGCTTCCTCCTTCCAGGCGCTGTGTGACTGCTCCACCAGGGCTTTCAGGTCCCCCGTGTAATTGGGGCCCTCCCCCGCCTGGAGATAGCCCAGATACTCAATGTTGCCCTCCGGACCTTTGATGGGTGAAAAGGTAATATCCTTTACAGTAAATCCGGCACAGGCGGCGTGGTCCAAAAAGTGTTCCAGGACCTCCAGATGGATGGCCGGGTCCCGGACCACACCCTTTTTCCCCACCTTATCCTTGCCCGCTTCAAACTGAGGTTTTACCAAGCACACCGCCTGCCCCTCCGGCCTCATCAGGGGGCGCAGGGCGGGCAGGATCAGGTTCAGCGAGATAAAGGAGACGTCCACCGAAAAGAAATCCAGCGGCTCCGGGATCTGCTCCTTAGTGAGATAGCGGGCGTTGGTGCGCTCCATACACAGCACCTGGGGATGGCTGCGCAGCCGCCAGTCCAGCTGGTTGTACCCCACATCCACAGCGTACACCAGTTTGGCGCCGTTTTGCAGCATACAGTCGGTAAAACCCCCAGTGGAGGCGCCGATATCGGCGCATATTTTATCGCTCAGGTGGATAGGCCACAGCTCCATCGCTTTTTCCAGCTTCAAGCCGCCCCGGCTCACGTAGCGCAAGGGCTTTTTTTCCCGCACCTCGACGGCGTCCTCATCCGCCACGGAGGTCCCGGCTTTCAGCTGCTTCTGTCCGTTGACATAGACCTCTCCAGCCATAATCAAGGCCTGGGCCTTCTGACGGCTCTCCGCCAGGCCTAGCTCCACCACCGCCACATCAAGACGCCATTTCGCCACGGCCCAACACCTCCAATCCCTTTTTCGCCAGACCGGCTCCGTCCAGAGATACGTCCCGTTTCAACAGATTCGCCGCCCCGTGGGGCACAAAATGGCGGCCGCAGTTCACCAGGGCCACCTTCGCCGGCAGTCCGGCCACCTCCAGCCGGGCGGCCAGCCGCTGGCCCACACATCCCTTCGCGCTCTGCTCCTCCGCGACCAGAAGGGCCCCTGTCTTACGGACAGACACCTCGACCAGCTCTGGGACAAGGGGCGTCAACTGATTCAGCTTTACAATCTCCGCCTGGACGCCCTGGGCTTCCAGCAGCTCCGCGGCTTCCAGTACTTCGTTGATCTCAGTGCCATAGCTGACCAGGGTAATGTCGCTCCCCTGGCGCAAGATGGCGGCCGGGGCTTCCCCGCAGGTGCCCAGATAGCGCCCACCTTCGCCGCCCCGGGGGTAGCGCACCGCCACCGGGCCGTCTATCCGGAACAGCGCCCGCTCCAGCATGACCTCCAGCTCGGCGAAGCTGGCGGGGGCCAGCACTGTCATATTGGGTACGCTGTCCAGATAGGCCGCGTCAAAGAGCCCATGATGGGTTTCTCCGTCGTCCCCCACCAGGCCGGTCCGGTCTACCCCCAGCACGACGTGGAGATTATCAATAGCCGCGTCGTGGAGCAACATGTCGTAGGCCCGCTGGAGGAAGGTGGAGTACACCGCGAACACGGGGATGGCCCCCTGTTTGGCCATGCCCGCCGCCATAGACAGGGCGCAGCCCTCGGCGATTCCCACGTCAAAGAACCGGTCCGGGAACTGCCGGGCGAACCGCTCCAGGCCCGTCCCGCCGGTCATAGCGGCAGTGATGGCGCACACCCGCCGGTCCTGTCCCGCCAGCCGGGTCAGGGTCCGGCCAAAGACGGCGGAGAAGTTCTCCCCTCCAACCCGTTTCGGCCGTCCGGTGGTGGGATCGAAGGGGGCGACGCCATGGAATTCGTCTGGATTTTCCTCAGCAGGTAGAAAGCCTTTTCCCTTTACAGTCTTGACGTGGAGCAGTACCGGCTCGTCCATGTCCCTGGCGTAGCTCAAAATTTTCGTCAGCATAGGCAGGTTGTGCCCATCCACCGGCCCCAGGTAGCGGAAGCCCATATTCTCAAACATGCTGCAAGGCAGCATACTCTGTTTCAGCGCCTGTTTGACCCGGTGGACTACCCGGTAGACCACCCGCCCCGGCCCGGTGGCGTTCATAATCCGCCGGTAGTGCTTTTTAAAGGTGAGGTACTGGGGCTTCATCCGCTGCTTGGCCAGATGGTCGGCCACCCCGCCCACGTTGGGGGTGATGGACATGCCGTTGTCGTTGAGGATGACCAGCAGCTGCCGGCCGCAGTCCCCGGCGTTGGACAGCCCCTCATAGGCCAGTCCGCCGGTGAGGGCTCCGTCCCCTATCAGGGCAATCACTCTGTAGCCCTCCCCCAGCATGGTCCGTGCCCGCGCCATTCCCAGGGCCACCGCCACCGAGTTGGAGGCGTGGCCGGCGATAAAGGCGTCGTGGACGCTCTCCGACGGCTTGGGGAATCCGGCGACGCCGCCGTACTGCCGCAGGGTGGACATGGCCTCCCTCCGGCCGGTGAGCATCTTGTGGGTGTAGCACTGATGGCCCACGTCAAAGACCAGCCGGTCCACCGAGGTGTCGAAGACCCGGTGGAGGGCTACAGTCAGCTCCACCGCACCCAGGTTGGAGGCCAGGTGGCCCCCGGTGCTGGACACGTCCTCCACCAGCTCCCGGCGCAGCTGGGCGCACAGTTCCTCTCCCTCCTGGTCGGTCAGCTGGGCAAGGAGGGGCTTATATTCCTTTTTTGGGGACGATGTTGTCAATTTGAGATGCCTCCCAAGGTTGGATCATTTTGTCCGCTGGGCCAGGGTCTGGGCCAGCCAGATGTGGAATCCAGGGGCCTCGAATCCCTCCAGGGCCCCGATGGCCTGGCGGGTCAGCTCCTCCACCAGAGCGGCGCAGCCCTCCAGGCCCAGGGCGGTGACAAAGGTGCTCTTCTCGTTGGCCTGGTCAGAACCTACCGGCTTGCCCAGCTCCTCCGGGGAGCTGATTACGTCCAGCATGTCGTCCCGGACCTGGAAGGCCCGGCCCAAAGCCTGGGCGTAAGTCCGCACCTGGGCCTGACGCTCCGGGGCAGCTCCGGCGGCAATGCAGCCCATCTCGGCGGCGGCGGAGATGAGGGCGCCGGTTTTCAGGCTCTGGAGCAGCTCCAATTCCTCCCGGTCCAGCGCCCGGCCCTCCCCGGCCATATCCAGGGACTGCCCCCCCACCATACCGGCGGAGCCGGCGGCATGGGACAGACACCCCACCGCCTTCACGATCCGTTCGGCGGGCAGATCGGCGCGGGCCAGCTGCCCAAAGGCGGCGGTGAGGAGGGCGTCGCCCGCCAGAATGGCGGTGGCTTCCCCGTAGACCACATGGTTGGTGGGCCGGCCGCGGCGCATGCCGTCGTCATCCATAGCGGGCAGGTCGTCGTGAATCAAGGAATAGGTATGCACCATCTCCACGGCGCAGGCGAAGGGCAGGGCCGCCCGCCAGTCTCCGCCGCACAGACGGCAGGTCTCCAGTGTGAGAACCGGCCGGATGCGCTTGCCCCCGGCCATCAGGGAATACTCCATGGCCTCCTGTAAATCGGCGTGGCGGACCTCAGAAGTGAAGGCGTTCCTCAAATAGTCCTCGACCAGCGCCTGATCCCGGGCCATTCTCTCTGTAAAGGTATTTTCCATGTCAGTCATTGCCCTGGAAGGGATCCTCCACGATTTCTCCATCTTTTCCGGCGGTGAGCAGATTTACCTTCTGTTCCGCTTCGTCCAACTGCTTCGTACACTCCCGGAGCAGCTTGGCCCCCTCCTCAAAAAGGCCCATGGCCTGTTCCAAGGGGGCGTCTCCTCGCTCCAGCAGGGACACGATCTCCTCCAGCCGGGCCATGGAGCCCTCAAAATTCAACTTCTTTTTCGCGGCCATAGACCTCTTCCTCCTCTATAATACCTGGCAGTCCACACTGCCGTCCGACAGTGTCAGCTTCAATTTGTCGCCAGGGCCCACATCTCCCGTGGAAAGGACGGCCTTTCCGTCCTCCCGCCGGGCGATGGCATAGCCCCGGCCCAGAACCTTTAAGGGGCTTAAAGCGTCCAGCGAAGCGGCCAGGGCTTTGAGCTGCTCCCGGCGCTTGGCGACCGCCCGCTCCCCGCAGCTGGGCAGCGCCGCCGACAGCTTTCCCAGCCGCTCCCGCTGGCCCGCGGCGGCGTGGCGCAGGCCATGGGCCAGCTGGCTGCTCTGATAGTCCAGCAGCAGCCGCTTCTCCCGAAAATAGGAAGCGGGCTCAGTCATGGGCCGGCTGGCGGCCAGACGATTCAGCGCCTGGCGGTATCGGGCCAGCCGGACGGACATGGCGCCCTCCAGCCGCTCCCCGCCCCCCAGAAGGAGGGAATAAATTTCATTCTGGTCGGGCACCGCCAGTTCGGCGGCGTTGGAGGGGGTGGAAGCCCGCAGATCGGCCACAAAGTCAGCGATGGTCACATCTGGCTCGTGGCCCACGGCGGAGATGACGGGGATCTCTGAGGTGTAGATGGCCCGGGCCACCACCTCCTCGTTGAAGGCCCACAGGTCCTCCATGGACCCTCCCCCCCGTCCGGTGATGATCAGGTCGGCCAGGTTGTGCCAGTTGGCCCACTGGATGGCGGCGGCGATCTCCTGGGGGGCTTCCGCCCCCTGGACCCGCACCGGAACCACCCGGACCTCCGACAGGGGCCACCGGGCCCCTAAGATACGGACCATGTCCCGCACCGCCGCCCCGGCCGGGGAGGTAATGAGGGCGATTTTGCTGGGAAATACCGGAATTTCCTTCTTGTGGGCGGGGTCGAAAAGGCCCTCCTGGGCCAGCTTCTCCTTCAGCTGCTCAAAGGCCAGGGCCAGATCCCCCACCCCCTCGGGGGTAAGCCGGGCGCAGTACATCTGGTACTGTCCATCCCGGGGAAAGACGGTCACCCGGCCGGCGGCGATGACCTGCATCCCGTTTTCCGGACGGAACCGCAGGGACTGGGCATCGCTGCGGAACATGACGCACCGCAAGGCCCCTTCTCCGTCCTTCAAGGTGAAGTAGTGGTGGCCGGAGGGGTACATCTTGTAGTTGGACAGCTCCCCCCGCACCAGCAGCCGGGACAGCAGATGGTCCCGGTCCATCAGCGTTTTCAAGTACTGGCCCACCTGGCTGGGGGTCAGGATGGCGTCCTCTCTCATGGCCGCTCCCCCGCTTTCAGCGCCCGCCAAGTAAGTGTGGCCGTCCCCATGGCGTTGTCGGTGGAATACTCCGGCTGGGCAAAGATGGCCCCGCAGAGGTGGATCATCCCCGACCGCAGCTGAGAGTTGGAGGCCACCCCGCCGGAGCACAGCACCGGCAGGCCGGGGTATCTCCTCTGGGCTTCCTGGGTGGCCCGCCACACCACATTGGAAATGGCGTCGATGGTGAAGCGGGCAATGTTGGCCGGCTTCTCACCCTCCTCCGCCAGGTCCTTCACCTGGTTCTCCATTCCGGACAGGGAAAATGTAAGGTCTTTTAGCTTTACCCTCGGCTCATAGCAGGCATCTGCCTGGGCATACAGCTCGTCCAGGGCCTTCCCGGCCGGGAACCGCAGCCCCAGAAGCACGCCGGTGCGGTCGATGAGCTGTCCGGCGGACAGGTCGCTGGTGCCCCCGATGATCTCGGCGGCCACCGTATACCCCTCCGGCTTTACCAATAGCAGCTCGGTGGTCCCTCCGGACAGATGCCAGGCCAAAAATGGACTGTCCAACAGGTCTGTCCGGCCGGCGGACCAAGCGGCGGCGGCCAGGTGGCCCTGCTGATGGGAGTGGCGGAAAAAGGGCACGCCCAGCGCCGAAGCGATCCCCCGGCCCTGGGACTCCCCCGCCAGAAAACAGGGCATGTAGGAGCCCACCACCGCCCTGGGGCGGGTAGATGCCCCCACGGCCTGGATGTCCCTCCGCTCCTCCAGCAGCTCCTCCAGCAGCTGGGGCAGCCGCTTCACATGCTGGAACAGGGCGTCGCTCTGGCGCAGCCCCAGCCCGCCGGGGCGCACCTCCAGAAGCCGGCCCAGGTTTTTCCCCTCCCGGCCGTCAAAAAGGGCGGCGGATGTGGTGTAGTTGCTGGTATCAAGCCCTAAAACAGGCATTATGCCTCCCCCTCCGGCGTTTTTTTCTCCGGCTTGGGCGGAGCGTCCTCCAGCTCGGTCCGGACGAAGGTGCCCAGAATGCCGTTGACAAAGGACACCACCTCCGCCGGCTCGTACTTCTTTGCAATCTCCACCGCCTCGTTGATGGCGGCAGCGTTGGGGATGTCGGGCATATAGAGCACCTCATACATAGCGGTGCGCATAATGGCCGCAGCCATACGGGGAATGCGGGCGAAGGACCAGCCCACCGAGTAGCGGCTGATGCAGTCGTCCAGCTCCGGCCCGTGGGCGAACACCCCCTGGACCAGCTCCCGTATGTACCGCTCCTGCTTCTCGTTGGGGAACTGCTCGTAAAGGGGCAGCTCCTCCCCCAGCTCCTGGAACCGCTCCCGGGTCAGCTCCGCGTCCAGCACTTCCCGGGCGCTGCGGGTGTCAAAGCCCAAGGAAAAAATGATGTGTGTGGCAATTTCTCTCGCGCTGCTTCTTGTCATAAGTACAGCCTCCTAATATAGGTCCATAAACTTCCTAGAGTATTATATACATGAATATACAAAAAGAAAAGCCCTAATTTGAAATTCTTTCCGCTGTCCCCGCCAATCCCCTTAAAATCAAAGGGAGGGCGCCCAAGGGCGCCCCCTCTCTATATCCGAAACCGTTTGGAAAAGCCGCACCGGCGGCAGAGCGCCTCCACGGCCCTCCCCTGGGAAAAGCCTCCGTAGATGGCCCGGGCCCGGGGGCTGTCCAAAATTTCCTCCAGGCCCTGGCGGTAGAGGTTCCCCAGGGAGACGTCCCCCTCGTGGTCCAGACAGCAGGGCACCACTTCCCCGTTCCACAGCACCCCAACCTGGTCCCGCAGGCCGTAGCAGAAGGCGGGCCTGTCCTCCTCCGGAGTGGACAGGTCGGGCCAGTCAAATTTTTCGCCCCACTCCAGAAAAATATTGGGAGCCAGAGTGGTTCCCCGCCGCCCCTCCTTCCAGGGCCCGGGGAAAGCGGACTTCAGCGCGGCCAGGATTTCCCCGTTCCGGCGGTTGGCCCCCTGGGTGCTGTCCCCGTCCAGGTTCCACAGCCGCAGGGCGCACCGCTTTCCGGCGGGGGCGGCCGATTGGGCGAAGGCGAGGCACTGGTCCAGATAGCCCTCCAGGCCGGCCCCCTCATTTCCCTCAAAGGAGTGGAGGGAGACGCTCACCTTCTCCACCACCGGACTGGCGCGGAGCAGCGCCCCCCTCTCCCTCAGCAGTGTGCCGTTGGTGGTGACCATCACCTTAAAGCCCAGGCCCTCCGCCCGGTCCAAAATCTCCTCCAGCTGAGGGTGGAGCAGGGGTTCACCCATGAGGTGGAGGTAGAGGTACTCCGTGTGGGGCCGCAGCTTGGCGGCCAGAGTTTGGAAATCCTCCGGCGGGAGAAAACCCGGCTCCCGCCGGGTGCCGGGGCAGAAATCGCACCGGAGATTGCACACATTTGTAATCTCCAAATAGGCTTTTTTCAGCTGACGCATGTCCCCGCCCCCCTTTGGGGTCCATCCTACCACAGCCGGAAGCTCAGGTCAACGGTTCACCCCCAGAATGTGGATAAACCGCGCCTCCCAGATGGGGTAGGTGGACAGTGGCCTGTAATCGGCGTCCTCGCTGTGGGCGGCCACCAAGATGTTGTCCAAATTGGGCGGACTGCCCACCGACACAATCACCGGGTTGTGGGCAAAGGGCCCAGCAGTAAACCGCAGCTGGACAAAATCCCCCGGGGACACGCCCCCCATCTCCGCCCGCACACCAACCGGACCCACCCCCTCCTTCTTTCTGGTGAGGAAGTTGTAGAAAAAGGGCACCCCCGTCCAGGCTGGAGCCCGGCTGTACTGGCTGTTGTAGTACCACCCGTAGGTGGGGGTGTAGTTCATCACCCCGGAGCCGGCATAAAGACACTGGGAGGCGAAATTGGTACAGTCGCCCCCCAGCTCGTCGAAGTTGTAAAAATCGGGATTCCGGTGGTAGGCCCAGCGGTGGGCGTAGTCCACCGCCGCCTGGCGGTCGTAGGGTCGCAGCATCATGGGGAAAATCCTCCTTTCCCCTATGCTATGCGGATGGACAAGGGAAAGTGCTTGTCACCTCAGCACCCACTGGATCACATTTTTGACCCAGCCCCACATATGGGGAAACTCCCTTTTGATGACATCCCAGAGTTCCGCTCCGCTCATATTGCCCCCCAGTTCCCGGACAAAGGTATATGTACCCGTGGCCGATTGCTTGCCCACCGCGATATGGCCGCAGGCAGACCCGCCAATGGCCAGTCCTCCGGACCAAGCTCCCCCGCCGATGGCAAGGTAGTTGGAGAAGGCCCCACCGCCAATGGCCAGCCACTGTCCCACAGCGCATCCGCCAATCGCGAAGCCACCAACGGCCAATCCGCCCAGGGCGAACATTCCAAGGCTGACGCCGCCCAGGGCCAGAAGCAGGCCCAGGCTGACTCCTCCAAAGGAAAGCAGCCCCAGGGAGCAGCCGCCAATGGCCACCACTCCCACGGCGCAGTTGCCGATGGCGATGATCCCCTTTGCCAGCCGGGGGCCCATCCCAAAACGGATATGGACCAGTGGCAGGCCAAGTACCTTTACAGGGCTGATATACTCGTAGAAAAGGCCGGCAGAGCGCAGGTCCAAGGTACGCTGCGGCGTCTCCCACGGGCCACCCTGCTCCCCCGTTTCCGTCAGCCCCACCAGCTGGTCAATGGACATCCCAAAGAGCCTGGACAGCTCCACCAGCTTCTCCAGCTCCGGGGTGCTCTGGCCCATCTCCCACTTGGACACCGTCTGACGGGTGACGCCGATCTGATTGCCCAGTTCCTCCTGGGACCACCCCCGCTGTTTGCGCAGGGCCATTAAGTGTTCCGCGAAATTCATGGGAAAACCTCCTTTATCTGTCACAACCATAGCAGATTTTCCCCCGCTCCGTCAACCAAATGCCCCTGGAAATCTGTCAACTAAAGTTAACATGGGCCAAAACAGCCCTGTGGAATGGCTCCCGCAGGGCTGCTGAGTCAACAAAAACCAGGTTTTATTTACCGGATACCTTCTGGATGGGCAGCCAAACCTGAAACTGCGCTTCCTCCGTTCCAGGCTCATTTAAGTAGACCTCCACGTCTGGGGCCTGAGCCCATTCATAGCCGGAATCGGGCAGCCATTCGGCCACAATCCGCTTTTGCAGCTCCTGGATGGCGTTGGGCTGCTGCCCGGTCCCGGAGAACACCGCCCAGGTGGCGGCGGGCACCGTCCACTCGCAGGCCCCCTCCGGGGCCGGCGCTTTGGATGCCACCGCGATATAATAGTAATTTTCCTCCTCCCGGTGGCAAGTGCTTACGCCTAACAGGCCAGGCGTTTCAGGGTCCATCAAGGGGATCAGCTCCCCTACCCGTGGACCAATCTCTCCCCAGAACCGGGGCACCACCTGAAAGCCCTCCTCTACGTCCATCGGCAGAGGGGTACGGAAGCCAACAATGCGGAAGGCCTCCCGCTTGACGATCTGATACTCCATTTCAGCATCTCCTTTGAGCACAAATTTGAAGCGGATACGTGGAAAGGCTTTCAGCTTTACACCATCTTGTTTCGCAAGGGATGGGGCCACCCCATGAACCGCCTGGAAGGCCCGGTTGAAGGCGGTGGGCGAGTCATAGCCGTACCGCAGGGCCACATGGAGGACCTTCTCCCCTGCCCGCAGGTCCGCCGCCGCCCGGGTCATGCGCCGCCGGCGGATGTACTCCTTCAAAGGCACGCCGGCCAGGTAGGAAAACATCCGCTGAAAGTGGTAGGCTGAACAGCCAGCCAGCCGCCCCAGCTCCTCCAGCTTGATTTCTCTGTCCAGATTTTCCTCCAAATAGTCCAGCGCCTGGTTCCAGTTTTCCAGCCAATCCATTGATATCAACTCCTTATCTGTAAGTATATCCCATCTCCTGTGCCCTGTCCTCACTTTTTTGGTGCGGAAAAAGGGAGCGCCGAGGCGCTCCCTTGAAAAGCGGAAAGCTTAGGCCTTGCCGTTGCAGCCCAGGACGTTCACCAGCTTGTGGCGAACCAGCTCCTTGATGTTGGCGCGGGCGGGCTTGAGGTACTC
>JAAWNI010000109.1 GCA_022798855.1 Lawsonibacter sp.
CGGCACCTCCTATTTCTCCGCCGTGGTCTTTGTGGGCTACGCCGGCCAGTTCGGCTGGAAATACGGCATCGCCGCCACCTGGGCGGGCATCGGCAACGCAATCCTGGGCTCCCTGCTGGCCTGGGTGGTGCTGGGCCGGCGCACCCGGGTCATGACCCAGCACCTGGACTCGGCCACCATGCCGGAGTTCTTCGGCAAGCGGTTCGGCTCCCAGTCGCTGAAAATCGCCGCTTCGGTGATTATCTTCATCTTCCTCATCCCATACACCGCCAGCCTGTACAACGGCCTGTCCCGCCTGTTCGGCATGGCCTTTGACATCGACTACTCGGTCTGCGTCATCGCCATGGCGGTGCTCACCGGGGTCTACGTCATCGCCGGCGGCTACATGGCTACCGCCATCAACGACTTTATCCAGGGCATCATCATGCTCTTTGGCATCTGCGCCGTCATCGCGGCGGTGCTGGGCAGCCAGGGCGGCTTTATGGCGGCCCTGACCAAGCTGGCCCAGGTGTCCAACGAGACGGCCGCCGGCCCGGTGGCCGGGGCTCCCGGAGTCTTCGCTTCCTTCTTCGGACCCGACCCGGTAAACCTGCTGGGCGTGGTAATCCTCACCTCCCTGGGCACCTGGGGCCTGCCCCAGATGGTGCAGAAGTTCTACGCCATCAAGAGCGAGAAGTCCATCAACACCGGCACGGTGATCTCCACCCTCTTCGCCATAGTGGTGTCCGGGGGCTGCTACTTCCTGGGGGGCTTTGGCCGGCTGTTCGCCGGCGTGGTGGGCGTCACCGAGGCCGGAACCCCCGTGGGCGGCTTCGACGCGGTGATCCCCGCTATGCTCTCCGGCCTGCCTGACCTGCTCATCGCCGTGGTGGTGATCCTGGTGCTGTCCGCGTCCATGTCCACCCTCAGCTCCCTGGTTCTCACCTCCAGCTCCACCCTCACCTTGGACCTGCTGAAGGACCATGTGGTGAAAAATATGGACCAGAAGAAGCAGGTTTTTGTGATGCGGTGCCTGATCGTGGTGTTCATCGCCATCTCAGTGGTGCTGGCCATCATCCAGTACAAGTCCAGCGTCACCTTCATCGCCCAACTTATGGGCGTGTCCTGGGGAGCCCTGGCCGGAGCCTTCCTGGCACCCTTCCTCTATGGCCTTTACTGGCGGGGGGCCACCAAGCTCGCCTGCTGGGCCAGCTTCGTGTTCTCCACCGTGGTCATGCTGGCCGACATCTCCCCCTTGAAGGCCCACTTCCCCGCCCTGCTGGCCTCCCCCATCAACTGCGGCGCCTTCTGCATGGTCGCCGGGCTGGTGATCGTGCCGGTGGTGTCCCTGTTCACCCCCAAACCCAAGAAGGAACTGGTGGACGACGCCTTTTCCTGCTACGAGGAGAAGGTCACCGTCCGCAAGAGCCAGGCCCTGGGCGACCCACAGTAAAAATTTACTTCTTCCTCTTTCCAATCGGCGGGGCCTGTGGTATGCTATACGACAGGCCCCCGCCAGTTTTTATACCGTGTAGGGGCGGATATCATCCGCCCGTTTTTACGGGGCCGCGCCGTGTATTGCGGGCGGGTAATACCCGCCCCTACATTACGAGCCCAGAAAGGAACCGTACCCATGATCTTCGACATCCACACCCACACCTTCCCGGACAAAATCGCCCCCTCCACCATCCAAAAGCTCCAGTCCATGTCCCACACCGCGGCCTTCTCCGACGGCACTGAGGGGGGGCTGCGGGACTCCATGGACCGGGCGGGCATCGACGGCTGTCTGGTCCTCCCGGTGGCCACCAGCGCCCGGCAGGTGGTCCACGTCAACGACGCTTCCGCCCGGCTCAATAACCGGGGCCCTGAGACAGGGCTGTGGTCCTTCGGCTGTATGCACCCCGACTTTGACGGCTGGAGGGAGGAGCTGGCCCGGGTAGCCGCCTTGGGCATGAAGGGGGTCAAGCTCCACCCCATCTACCAGGGGGTGGACTTCGACGATTTGCGCTACCTACGCATCCTGGACCGCTGCGGCGAGCTGGGGCTGGCCGTCCTCACCCACGCCGGCCGGGATATCGGCTTCCCCGACCGGGACCACTGTACCCCGGAGATGACCCTCCGCGCCCTGCGGCAGGTGGGGCCGGTGGCCCTCATCCTGGCCCACATGGGGGGCTGGCGGGAGTGGGACCGGGTGGAAGACCTGCTGCCCGAAACCGGCGTGTATCTGGACACCGCCTTCGGCCTGGGCCGCATCGCCCCCCTGGGGGACGGCTACTACGGCCCCTCCGACCTGCCCTTGATGGAGGTGGAGCAGTTTGTCCGCATGGTGCGGAAGTTCCCCGGCCGGGTCCTCTTCGGCACCGACAGCCCCTGGCGGGATCAGGCCGAGGGCGTCCGGCTGATCGAGGACCTCCCCCTCACCCGGGAGGAGAAGGACGGCATCTTAGGCGGATACGCCCAGAAGCTGCTGGGGCTTGTTCCTTTTTCTTGAAAGAAAAAGGAACCGAAAAAGAACTTTCCTGCAAAACTTCGTTTTGCAGCTCACTCTCCTATAAAGCAGTTGCCTCTTGTATGGCCAGAGGAAAAACGAAGTTTTTCCCAAAGTTTCTTTTTGATTCTTTTTCTTTTACTTCTAAAAAGAATAGAACAACAGAAGGAGCGATACCATGTACATCGACCCCAACCGATACACCACCCGGCCCACCGACGGCCGCATCCCCCAGGAGCTGGCCATCTACGGCCGGCTGGAGGAGCTGGCCATCCCATACGTCCGGGTGGACCACGACCACGCCGACACCATTGAGATCTGCCACGAGGTGGAGCGGGTGCTTGGCTCCAAGATCTGCAAGAACCTGTTTCTGTGCAACCGGCAGCAGACCGATTTCTACCTGCTGATGATGCCGGGTGACAAACCCTTCAAGACCAAATTCCTCTCCGCCCAGCTGGGCTGCTCCCGGCTGTCCTTCGCCGACGGCGGGCACATGCGGGACTTCCTCCAGACCATCCCCGGCTCTGTCTCCGCCCTGGAGCTGCTTTTCGACAAGGACCACCGGGTCCAGCTGGTCATCGACCGGGACCTGATGGCCGACGAGCTGATCAGCGGCCACCCGGGCATCTCCACCTCCACCCTCCAGCTGAAGCGGGAGGACATTTTGAAATTTGTGGAGTCCACCGGCCACTCCCCCATCTACATCGACCTGCCCGACCCCAGGGTAGAGGAAGGATGAGCGGCCAAGTTTCTGAGCTTCTGGCGGAAAAAATCGCCCTGGCGGAAAAATTTTTGCAAAAATATGGCGCGGAGCTGGTGGGGGCAACAGAGGAGCTGGAGGCGTTTGTACATACTGACGGCGCTTTTTTTCAGGAGAAGGTGGAAAAACGGCTCTGGAAGCGGGGGGAAGACTACATCCGGGTGGACAAGATGCTTTTTTCAAAGGGGCCTTTTATCGTCCTGGAGTTCTCCGACAGGCCAGAGGGGCCTTATGAGGATGCGGACCCTTTCCCCTATGATCTGCCGGTTGATGAATTCGAAGCTGAAATTTGCTTTGACCTGGGGCTGGACCCCGCCTGAACCGCATAAAAAGGCACTGGCTTTCTATGAAAGCCAGTGTTTTTTACTGGGGAGCCAAAGAGATCAGCCCCCCCTCCAGAAAGCCCTCCCCCACTGTGGTGATTCGGACCCGCCGCAGCTGGTTGTGGAGGTTTTCCCCGCTCCGGACCCCCACCTTGCTGTACCGGGTGGTGTGGCCCCACCACAGGCCGTCCCGCTCCTCCTCGAAGAGGACCTCCACTTCCTCCCACTGCTTCAGATAGTTCCGCTCCATCCGGGACGCAATTTCGGCCGCACGCCGGGCCCGTTCCTCCTTGACGGCCTTGGGCGCCTGGCCCGGCATGGACGCCGCAGGGGTGCCGGGGCGCTTGGAGTAGGGGAAGATGTGCATGGCGGAAAAGCCGCACCGCTGGATGAAGTCCAGGGACTGTTCGAACTCCTCCTCCGTCTCGCCGGGGAAGCCCACAATCATATCGGTGGTGATGGCGGGGTCCTGGAAGTGCTCCCGCAGCAGGCCGGTGCTCTGGAAGAACCGGGCGGTGCCATACTTCCGGTTCATCCGTTTCAGGGTGGCGTCGCAGCCGGACTGCATGGACAGGTGGAAGTGGGGGCAGAGATTGGGCAGTCTGGCCGCCCGCCGGCAGAACTCCTCGGTGATGGTCCGGGGCTCCAGCGAACCCAGGCGGACCCGGCACTCCGGCGCAGCCCCACACACCGCCTCCACCAGGTCGATGAGGGAGGACCCGTCCTGAAAATCCCGGCCCCAGGAGGATATCTCGATGCCGGTGAGGACCAGCTCCTTGTAGCCCTCCTCCGCCAGCGCCGCCGCCTGGGCGGCGGCGGCGTTAAGGGGCAGGGAGCGGACCGGGCCCCGGGCGTAGGGGATGATGCAGTAGGTACAGAAGTTGACGCACCCGTCCTCTACCTTGAGCATGGCCCGGGTGCGGCCCTCCAGCCCCCCGGCGGGGAGGTCCTCGAAAACCCGGCGCTTCATGGCGTCGTCCAGGGCGGTGATCCTCTCCCGGCGCTCCGCCCAGGCCCGCTCCACCAGCTCCACAAAGCGGACCCGGTCCCCGGTGCCCGCCACCAGGTCCACGGGCAGGTCTCCCATGTCCTCCGGGTGGGTCTGGGGGTAGCAGCCGCACAGGGCCACCAGCGCCTGGGGGGCCCGCTTCCGGGCCTGGCGCGCCGTCTGCCGGGACTTCTTGTCGCTTACCGCCGTGACGGTGCAGGAGTTGATGATGTACACGTCGGCTTCCCCCTCGAAGGGGACCAGGACGTGCCCCCGCTGGGTGAACAGCCGCTCCAGGGCCTGTGTCTCGTACTGGTTGACCTTGCAGCCCAAGGTGCAGAAGGCGGCCCTCATGCGCCGTGGTTGGGGATCATGGCCAGGATTTCCAGGTCCTCGTCCCCGTCGTTGATCAGGCTGTGCGCATGGCCCTTGGGGCAGTAGTGGACCGACCCGGCGGACAAAGGCTCGTATTCCCCGTCGCACAGCACCTTGCCCGCGCCGGAGAGAATGAAGATCATCTCGCTGTCCGTCTCGTGGGTGTGCAGGCCGATGGTGCTGCCGGGGGTGAGCCGCCCCCGCATGATCCTGGTGTCCTCGTTGACGAATATCCGGCGGATCAGCTCCCCCTCGCCCCCCCGCATGTGGGGGACGGCAGCCTCTTCCAGCTTCTCAAAATTGATCAACATATGGTTTTCCTCCTTGTTTTTATGTGGCAACTATGCGTAGGGCGGGACGGCTCAGCCCGCCGCGTTTCATCCCCTGTCCTTTCAGGGACGGCGCGCCGGGCCGTCGCGCCCTACATACGTCTATTCTGCGGGCGGATAATATCCGCCCCTACATTCACACCGGCTTCACCGGAAAGCCCAGCTCCTCCAGCTTGGGGGACAGCCGTTCCACCAGCGGCGCGCCGAACAGCCACAGCTCCTTCCGCCAGGGGTGGCCCAGATAGCCCCATTTCAGGTCCCGCTGGACGAAAAAGTAGTAGTCCCCGTCGGGGTAAAATTCGGGGAAATAGGCGTTGTAGCCCCCGCCGAGCACGCCGCCGTACCGCTCGTCCTCCACCCAGTGGCTGCGCTCTGTGATGGGCAGGCGGGGGTCGTAGCGGAAGCCGCTGTGCTGCCAGTCCAGGGCGTAGATCCAGCCGTCCTCCCCCAGGCAGCCCGCCAGGGCCTGGACCACGGCGGACTCAAAGTCCTCATACTGCTGGTCCACAGGGAAATAGGCCAGATCGTGGACCACCCAGGGCTCGGGGAGTTGGAAGGGGATGTTCGCCCGAACACTGGGGCGGAATTGCAGCGCTTCGTCGATCCGGTCCCAGATTTGCCTGCACTCCTCATCCCCCAGGATGGAAAAAAATGTGTCCATTTGTTCACGGCTCCTTCCCGGTCAATTCTTCCACAATGCGCTCTGAAAAATAGGCGATGTCCTCGTTTTCTGAGACGGCAAGCCCGGCAAACACCGGCAGGCCGTTGGCCAGCTTCTCCCGCAGCTGTCTCTCCCAATCCTTCTCCGCACTCCGCCTGGTACAGGCAGCGAAGCCCAGGAAAATGTCCAATGGGGGATATCCTGGGCGGCGTTTCCGTAGGCCGTCTCATATTGGGACCAGTCAATCTCGTCAATCATTTTGTAGAGTACAGCGGTTTCCAACGGCTTTCCCTCCCTGTAAATATCTGCTTTACAGCCCCTGTATGATGGTTTCCAGGCTGTCGCTGCACGCTGAAAAATGGTAAATTCCTTTCCACTTTGACAAAACCGCCCACACAAGGCCTTCTGTTTCGTCGTCTATGATTTCAGCAATGTAAGTGCCGCCATACCGGAACATCCGGCGCGGTATTTCGTATTCTGAAAAATTTGTTTTGGAGAGCTTTATTTCAGAAAGGACTTCACAGCCAAGACTTTCCAGAACATTCAATTCCTCCGCGGAATAATTGGTATCCAACACGAATTTCATGTTTCTCCAGCCGGCTGCGGCTCTTCCAAATCCCTCCCCATACACAGGGATTCCGGCATGTCCACGTAGGGGCCGTAATTGGGGATCACCTGAAAGCCCAGTTTCTTGTATACGGCGCAGGATTCCGCCAGCAATTCCCCGGTTTCCAGTATCATTCTGTGATAGCCCAGTTCCGCCGCCCAGTCCATCAGCAGGGAGACAAGCCTGCTTCCGACCCCCTGCCCCTGGAACTCGGGGCGCACAAATACCCGTTTCAGCTCAGCGGTCTTATCGTCGTACCTTCTGATCGCGCCGCCGCCGATTGGCTGTCCGCCCTGATAAACGACAATCGCTTCCTGTACTTTATCCAGCTGGTTGTACTGCTTGTATTTATCCCGTTTGATCGCTTTTCCGACGCGCCGGTCCAGATCCAGGTCAAGAAGCCGGCAGTTTTCGATAAAATCCTCATTTTTGCCGCTGGTTCTTTTAAACTCCATGGCGGCCCTCCTCCAAATCCTCCGGCCGCAGCTCCATGAGCTGTTCCTTGGTGGGCTCCTCCAGCTGGGACACCCGGTCGGCTTGGCGGGCTACCGCCTGCTCAAAGAGGTTGCGCACGTCCCGGGCGTTGCCGAAGTTCTCATCCCGGCTGTCGTACAGCTCCTGGAGGTCCTTTTCCACAAACCGCCCCCCCTCCTCTGAGAGGGTGTAGCCGTTCTTTTTGCACATGGACCGGAAAATATCCATCAGCTGTCCGCCGTCGTAGTCCTCAAAGAAGAAATACTTGTTGAACCGGGACTCCAGGCCGGGGTTGGCGTGGATGAACCGCTCCATCCGGTCGGTGTACCCAGCCACAATGACGATCAGGTCCTTCCGGTGGTCCTCCATGTTTTTCAGGATGACCTCAATGGCCTCGTGGCCGAAGTCGTTGGCGCTGCCGGCATTGGCCAGGGCGTAGGCCTCGTCGATGAACAGCACCCCGCCGATGGCCTTCTGGACGGCCTCCTGGGCCTT
>JAAWNI010000110.1 GCA_022798855.1 Lawsonibacter sp.
TCGTCTTTGGCGGGCGTCAGCCCGCCTGCATCCTCCGCCTTGCCCTGCGCCATTTTTCCTCCCCTCCTTTTTACCTCTTCTCAAGTGCGTCGACTATAGCATCTCCCCGCGCCAGTCTTGGCGGCGTATTTTCCGCCCTGACTGCGTTAAAAATCCTTGCCATCCGTCAGGATGCCTGCGGATTTTTGCCTTACGGGGCAAAAAATCCTCTCGCCAATCCAAACACGTCGAGATGCTAAACAGGCTCTTAAATTTTATGCCAGCGGCTCAAAGTCGGAGGCGGGATGCTTGCACAGGGGGCAGATATAGTCGGCGGGCAGCTCGTCCCCCTCGTAGACGTAGCCGCAGACCTTGCACACCCACCGCTTCTTCTCGCTGGGGGCGGGGGCGGCGGCGGGCCTGGGCTTGATGTGGGCCTGATAGTAGGCGTAGGTGGCGCTGGGGGCGGAGGAAAGCACGCCGCCGTCCAGCACGTCGGCCAGGAAGAGGGTGTGGGTGCCCAGGTCGGTGGCGGACACCACCTTGCAGCTCAGCCAGGCGTTGGCCCCCTGGGTGACATAGCGGATGCCGTCGGCGTCCTTCCCGGTGTGCTGTTCAAAGCCGGCGAATTTGTCCACGTCCCGGCCGGACTGGAAGCCGAACCGCTGGAACAGGTCGAACTTGGCCTCCTCCGACAGGATGGAGACGGTAAACCGGCCAGCCTCCTTCACCATGTCGTGGGTGTAGTTGCTCTTGTTGATGGCGACGGCGATGCGGTTGGGGTCGGTGGTCACCTGGATGGCGGTGTTGGTGATACAGCCGTTGTCCTTGCCCCCCTGGCGGGCGGAGAGCACAAACAGGCCGTAGCTCAGGGCGTACATGACTTTGTTGTCCATAAAATTTCCTCCTTTATTTGGGTGTGAATGGGTGTGGGGTCAGTTTACCACAGTTTTCCCGGAAAGTCCACCAAATATCCGGAAAAATATTCTAGTTGACATTGTAGACCAACCGTGGTATGATAGGTCTACAAAGTAGACCTGTAGGGTGGGACGACCCAGCCCGCCGTCCACGGAGAACGGCGCACCCCCGGATAACAACCCGTCCCCTAAAAGCAGACCCGTAGGGCGGGACGACCCGGCCCGCCGTCCACGGAGAACGGCGCGCCCCCGGATAACAACCCATCCCCGGATAGCAACCCATCCTCAAATAACAACCCACCCCCGAAAAACAACCTGCCCTTGAAGAACGGCGCGCCGAGGTCGTCGCGCCCTACACACGATTTCCGGACAAAAGGAGTGGCCATTATGGACAACATCAACCTGACCAACAGCGAGTGGTATGTATTAGACTATCTCTGGGAGAAATCCCCCATGACGGTGATGGAGCTGGTGGCGGCGCTGGGGGGCCGGCCTGGCTGGGCCAAGAGCACCACCATCACCACGCTGCGCCGGATGGAGGACAAGGGGCTGGTCCTCTGCACGCAGGAGGGCCGGACCAGGCGCTACGCCCCGGCGGTCCCCCGGGACCGGGCGGCGCGCGGGGAGACCCGCTCCTTCCTGGACAAGGTCTATCGTGGGAGCGTGGGGCTGATGGTGTCCGCCCTGGCGGAGGACAAGGCCCTGTCCAAGGCGGAGATCGAGGAGCTGTACGAGATATTGCGGAAAGCGGAGGAGGGACAGACATGAAACTGCTGATCCAGTGGGCATTTACGTCCTCGGCGCTCATACTTATCGTGCTGGCGGTTCGGCATCTGTTTCGGAACAAGCTGTCCGCCCGGCTGAAATACGCCCTGTGGGGGGTGGTCCTCCTGCGGCTGCTGGTGCCTTTCCAGGTGGAGCTGCCCGCCGCCAGCGGCGTTTTGCCGGTGCTGGCCTCCAATCTGGCCCCGGAGGTGGCCGACATGGAGCTGTACGCCCTGCGGACCTATTCCCGCCCTCTTTCAGAGGACAGACTAGCGGAAATGCGGGAGGGCGGCATTGACTCCGGCACCGTCCTTGCCACCCAAGCCCCCATCTATACCTTCGGTGATCTTGAGCTGGAGGGCCATACCACCTGCCGCGTCCTCTCGGACACCGGCGTGGACACCTATTTCTTCTACACCACGCTGTCCAAGTTCCTGACAGCCCTCTGGGCCATCGGGGCGGTCTGCGCAATTTGGATCATTTTCAGCTCAAACCGCCGCTTTCTCGGACGGCTGAGATACTACCGCCACGCCCTAGAGGGGGTGGACGCCCCCGTCCCCGTCTACACAGCGGCGCATCTGCCCTCCCCCTGCCTGTTCGGGGTGTTCCAGCCCGCCGTCTACCTCACCCCCCAGGCGGCGGAGGGCCCCGATACCCTCCGCCATGTGCTGGCCCACGAGCTGACCCACTACGCCCACAAGGACCACATCTGGTCCCTTCTGCGGTGCCTGGCCTTGGCCCTCCACTGGTACAACCCCCTGGTGTGGCTGGCGGCGGCCCTGTCCAAGCGGGACGGCGAGCTGGCCTGTGACGAGGGGGCGGTGGCCCGCCTGGGGGAGGGAGAGCGCATCCCATACGGCCGCACCCTGGTGGACATGGTGGCCGCCCAGTCCCTGCGTCCGGCGGACCTGCTGTCCTGCTCCACCGCCATGACCGGCGGAAAAAAGTCCATCCAGCGCCGGGTGGCCGCGCTGGTGAAGAAGCCCGAGACGGTAAAAACTGCCCTGTTCGCGGCCATCGCCCTGGTTGCGCTGTCGTTGGTGTTCGTCTTTGCCGGACGGAAAAACACCGCCGCTCTGGACGAGTACCGGAGCGCGGTGGAGGGCCTGGAGCGGGTGGAGCTGGCGCACTATGCCGTTTCCACCTATGTCATTGAGGACCCGGAGCTGTTGGAGCAGGCCAAGACCCTGTTGGCCGGCATTGACCCTGCCGGCGCGGGGGAGGCAGCCGACGTGGAATACGGCTCCCCCGGCATCACGCTGTTCCGCGGCGGCCCGGAGGGGCAGGATATCCTGATGGAGTACAGCTATCAGCTGCAAATAGGCCACAGCGGGGGCGTCCGTGTGGTGCGCTTCCTGGAGGGGGAGCCCTCCAGCCAATATCTGGCCCCCTGCGAGGTGGTAGGCTGTCTGCCCGACAACGCCTATGAGCGGCTGGTGGAGCTGGCCGGACAGCAGGAGAATCAAACCGGTCCCGGTTCTCCTGAACTGAGCCGGTTCCTGGCCGAGGTGGAGCGGGCCACGGCCATCCAGTACGGCCCGCCCTCCTACTCCAGTTGGTCTTACCCCTACCCCATCTCCGATGAGGACCTGCTGGCCGCCTCCAAAGAGGTCCTGAACTCCGCCGTCTCCCTGGGGCCGGACGATCCGGAACCCGACCGGAGCACCCTGATGGACGCCTCTGCCGTCACCCTTACGCTGGAGGACGGAAGCGAGGCCTATTACACCCTTCTGCGGCAGGACGAATGCACCTATATTTTAGAGGGAGCCGTCTCCTGGTTTGAGGATTCCGGCCAAAGCCCATGGTACAGCGCGGCCTATCGGTGCGAGGGGGACGCCGTTTCCGTCCTGGCGAACCTGGCCCGGCAGCAGCAGCGGCTTTCCCAGGACCCATCCTTCCCCATCCCCCTGACTGCGGAGGAACTGGAGGAGTATACGCCCCTGGGCATTCAGCGGGAGCACGGCTATCAGCTCAAGGGGTGGAGCGGGGGCCTGAAACAGGCAAGCTTCTATCATGGCACCAGGGTCCGGAGCGACGACACCATCCAGCTCTGGTATCGCGGCGACGAGGACCACGGCGGTGTGTGGGTGCTGGAGATATGGAAATCGCCCCTGAGCTCCCACACCTCCGGCTATGACATCCGGTCCGACCTGCCCATGGTGGTGTACAACGCCGGGCGGTATGCCAGGGAGGAGGAGCCCTATGAGCAGTTGGGCGCCGCCGCTTTTGCCGCCTCTCTGCGCCCCGAGGACGTGATATCCGTCACCGCCGGGGACTATGGCCCCGGACAGGCGGTGAAGGTGGACCTCCAGGCGTTGAAGGAGCAGCTGGTCCAGGGGCTGTACCACCAACCCACCACCGAATATCATGAGGAGAAGCACGGGCAGTATGTCATAACCGTCAGGGTGGAAAAGGACGTGGGCTACTACCTCCACGACGGCGGGCGGGACGGGCTTATCCTCTCCATCGGCTCGGAACCCGACGTGGTCTGCCTGCGCCACCGCATCCTGAGCGTTCCCGACAGGGAGGGTTGTGAGTTTGTCCGCAGCCCAGAGCTGTACCACACCATCCGAAATATTTTCGACTAAGCGTACTGCACGGGGCGGCCTATGGCCGCCCCTTCGGCGCACCCCTGGACACCGGATATCCCCGTCCCCCGCAGGGAAAGCCCCCCTTGCTAAAGGGGGGTGCCCCCGCAGGGGGCGGGGGGATTCCCTTACAGAAAATCTGCCAATAAGACGGAATCCCCCAGTCAGCGGCTTACGCCGCTGCCAGCCCCCTTTAACAAGGGGGCCTTTGGAGCAGGACCGGGACCTTCAAGCACCCAAGCCCCCCTTGTCAAAGGGGGGAGGGCCGCCGGGTGAAACCCGGTGGCGGGGGGATTCCGTCTACAGGAAATCTGTAGGGCGGGACGACTCGGCCCGCCGTTCAATTACCGGCTTCTTGGGGGCGGCGCACCCAAGGACACCGTGTGTAGGGGCGGACATTGTCCGCCCGCCGTCATTCATTGGGGGCCGTCAGACACGGGCGCACAGTGTGCGCCCCTACAACGGACCCAAGGACATCGTTTGCAGGGTGAAGCCCCAAAACCGGCAGTTGACATTTTCCCGCTTTGGATTTATCCTAGGGATGCCCGATTTCAACCAAAGTATCCACAAACTGGAGGATTTATCTATGTGCGGTTTTACCGGCTTCACCACCCGCTCCGCCCCCCCGGACCAAGATGTTTTAAAGGCCATGGGCGACGCCATCCGCCACCGCGGCCCGGACGACGAGGGCTACTACACCGACGAGCGCTGCGGCATCGCGCACCGCCGGCTGTCCATCATGGACCTGAGCAGCAACGGCCACCAGCCCATGCACAGCCCTGACGGGCGGTATGTCATCGCCTACAACGGCGAAACGTACAACTTCCAGCAGCTGCGCGCTGAGCTGGCCGCCGCCGGCCACAGCTTCCACACCACCTGCGACACCGAGGTAGTCCTCCACGGCTACATGGAGTGGGGCGCGGAGGTAACGAAAAAGCTGCGGGGGATGTTCGCCTTTGTCATCTGGGACAAGGAGAAGGGGGAGCTCTACGGCGCCCGGGACCCCTTTGGCATCAAGCCTTTCTACTACGCCGCCATGGGCGACCTGTTCTTTTTCGGCTCCGAGTGCAAGAGCTTCCTCCCCCACCCGGGCTTCCGGAAGGAGCTGAACCCCCAGGCGCTGAAATTTTACCTCACCTTCCAATACTCCGCCCTGGACGAGTCCTTTTTCAAGGGCGTGTTCCGCCTGCTCCCCGGCCACCAGCTCTTCTGGAAGGACGGGGCGGTGGAGCTGTCCGCCTACCACACCTTCTCCTTCACCCCGGACAACACCCCCCTGGAGAAGCGGGCGGAGGAGATCCGGGAGGTGGTAACGGAGTCGGTGGCAGCCCACCAGATCAGCGATGTGGAGGTAGGGGCCTTCCTGTCCGGCGGGGTGGACTCCAGCTTCATCGCCGCCCTGTCCCGGCCCGACAAGACCTATTCGGTGGGCTTCGACCGAAAGGGCTTCAACGAGACGGGGGAGGCCCAGGAGCTGTGCAAGGAGCTGGGGCTGAAAAACATCTCCCGGATGATCGACGAGGAGGACTTCTTCTCCGTTCTGCCCGCCGTGCAGTACTACGCCGACGAGCCAAACGCCAACCTGTCCACCGTGCCGCTGTACTTCCTGTCCCAGCTGGCCGCTAAGGACGTGAAGGTGGTGCTGTCCGGCGAGGGGGCCGACGAGCTGTTCGGGGGCTATATGAGCTACCACACCACCCCTGTCTACGAAGCCTACCGCAAGCTGCCCCAGGGCCTGCGCCGGTCGGCGGGCAGGTGGGCGGCCAAGCGCCCCCCCTTCAAGGGGCGGGGCCACCTCATCGAGGGGGGCCAGACGGTGGAGGAGATGTTCCTGGGCCAGGCCTTCATCTTTGACAATGAGGAAGCGGAGCGGGTGCTCAAGCCCGCCTATCGAAGCGGCAGGACCTGGCGGGACATCACCGGGCCCGTTTACGACCGGGTGAAGGGGGCCGACGACCTGACCAAAAAGCAGTATCTGGACCTCCACCTGTGGCAGCCGCTGGACATCCTCCGCAAGGCCGACCGGATGACCATGGCCCACTCCCTGGAGCTGCGGGTGCCCTATCTGGACCGGGAGGTGTGGAGGGTGGCCCGGGCAGTCCCCAGCAAGCAGAAGATGCGGGGGAAAAACATCACCAAGTACCCTCTGCGGCTGGCCGCCGTCCCCCTGCTCCCCGACGACTGGATCAAGCGGGAGAAGAAGGGCTTCCCCGTCCCCTTCATCGCCTGGCTGCGGGAGGAAAAATACTACAACTGGGCCAAGGAGCTGATCTCCCAGGACTATGTAGCGGAGTTTTTCGACGTGCCCTACCTGCTGGACCTGCTGGACCAGCACTACTCCGGCAAGGTGAAGACCCACCGCAAGCTGTACACCGTGCTGTCCTTCCTGATCTGGTATCAGGTCTATTTCCCCGAGAAATGCGGCGTGGAGCCCTTCCGGCCCTGACGCCCATCCCCCGGCCGGTGCCGGGGGATTTCATATTTCAGCCGCATTTGCCAGCCTTTTCCCGGCGTTTTGTAGCATTTGTCCACTCCCACCGCCGTTAACATCCCGCTTTTCTTCTGTTTCGCCCCGTTAAAAAGCTGTTAATTCTGTTGTTTTCTCGACAAAAAATCAGTATCATAGGATAGCAAAAAGGCTCCCTCTTTGAGGGGGCTGTCAGCCCAAAGGGCTGGCTGAGGGGGTTTTCTGTTGACGGACCCCCTCCGCCGCGCCGCCTCCCTCATAGGGGGAGGCTTTTGAGAAAGGCAAGGTTATTCTTATGAGTCTTCGCGTCGGCATCGACATCGGCTCCACCACGGTAAAGGTGGTGGTCCTCAGCGAACAGAACAAGCTGCTGTTCCGCTCCTACGAGCGGCACTTCTCCAAGACCCGGGAGCGGGCCTTGGAGACGCTGTCCTCCATTCGGGGCATGCTGGCCGGGCAGGACATCAAAACCACCATCACCGGCTCCGCCGGACTGGGGGTGGCCGACGCGGCGGGCATCGACTTTGTCCAGGAGGTCTACGCCACCGCCGCCGCCGTAAACACCTACATCCCCGACACCGACGCGGTGATCGAGCTGGGGGGCGAGGATGCCAAGATCATCTTTTTCGGCGGCGCCCTGGAGGAGCGGATGAACGGCTCCTGCGCCGGGGGCACCGGGGCCTTCATCGACCAGATGGCCACCCTGATGAACGT